>NZ_JBIWAL010000030.1:0-71016 GCF_044760045.1 Pseudomonas sp. NPDC098747
TTAACTCATTGAATCTCAAGGAGTTTTTCGTTTCGACTGCGCCGGAAGTGGGGCGAATTATAGACGTCTGGAATCTGCCGTCAACAGCTAATTTCATAATTCTGTCATATAGGTCAAAAAAGGCCGAAAACACGAAGGCCGACCTTAAAAGGTCGGCCTTCTGTTTAGCCCTTCTACTTATAAGCTAGGGAATGCGAACTGCGAAGCCTCATGGCTCGCACGCTGTGGCCAGCGCTGAGTAATCGCCTTGCGACGGGTATAGAAGCGTACGCCATCCGGACCATAGGCATGCAGGTCGCCGAAAAGCGAACGCTTCCAGCCGCCAAAGCTGTGGTAAGCCACCGGCACCGGCAGCGGCACGTTGACGCCAACCATGCCAACTTCGATCTCGTCACAGAACAGACGTGCCGCTTCACCATCACGGGTGAAGATGCAGGTGCCGTTGCCGTATTCGTGATCGTTGATGAGTTGCATCGCCTCTTCCAGGCTGTTAACGCGAACAACGCACAGTACCGGGCCGAAGATCTCTTCTTTATAGATGCGCATCTCTGGGGTGACGTTGTCGAACAGGCAGCCACCCAGGAAGAAGCCTTCCTCATGCCCCGTCACACTCAGACCACGACCGTCGACCACCAGCGTCGCGCCCGCTGCCACGCCGTCATCCACATAACCGCTAACCTTGTCGCGAGCCTGACCGGTAACCAGTGGGCCCATGTCCAGACCACAGGAAGTGCCGGCACCGATTTTCAGCGCCTTGATCTGTGGCACCAGTTTGGCCACCAGTGCATCTGCCACTTGGTCGCCAACACACACCGCTACCGAGATCGCCATGCAGCGTTCGCCGCAGGAACCGTAAGCCGCGCCCATCAGTGCGCTGACCGCGTTATCCAGATCCGCATCCGGCATCAGCACCGCGTGGTTCTTCGCGCCGCCCAGTGCCTGAACGCGTTTGCCGCGCTTGGTACCTTCGGCGTAGATGTATTCAGCAATCGGCGTCGAACCAACGAAACTCAGCGCTTTGACTTCCGGCGCTTCGATCAACGCGTCTACCGCAGTCTTGTCACCGTGCACCACGCTCATTACGCCTTTCGGCAGACCGGCTTCCAGCAGCAACTGAGCGATCAGCAACGTAGAACTTGGATCACGCTCGGACGGTTTGAGGATAAAGCAGTTGCCGCAGACGATCGCCAGTGGGTACATCCACAGCGGCACCATGGCCGGGAAGTTGAACGGCGTGATACCGGCAACAATGCCCAGCGGCTGGAAATCCGACCATGCGTCGATGTTCGGGCCAACGTTGCGGCTGTACTCGCCCTTGAGGATTTCCGGGGCAGCGCAGGCGAATTCGACGTTCTCGATACCGCGCTTCAGTTCGCCGGCGGCGTCTTCGAGGGTCTTGCCGTGTTCTTCGCTGATCAATTGCGAGATGCGCGCTTCGTTCTGCTCCAGCAGTTGCTTGAAGCGGAACATCACCTGGGCACGCTTGGCTGGCGGCGTGTTGCGCCAGGCCGGGAATGCAGCCTTGGCGGCATCGATAGCTTTCTGGATGGTTTCGCGGGTGGCCAGTGGCAGCTTGTGGATCGCCTGACCGGTAGCCGGGTTGAATACATCAACTGCGCGACCGTTCTCGGTCACCAGTTCGCCATTGATCAAATGCGGGATAACGCTCATCGAAAACTCCTGAATTTTTGTTCACGGTCGCCCACGTGAGGCGCCCGTTATTCGTAGGTATATATAGAAGGAAAAATCAGTCGAGCTTGTTCAGCACTTCGCCGACCGCGTCGAACAGACGATCGAGGTCTTGCGGCTTGCTGTTGAAAGTTGGGCCGAACTGCAGGGTGTCGCCGCCGAAGCGCACATAGAACCCGGCTTTCCACAGGGCCATGCCCGCTTCGAACGGACGCACGATGGCGTCGCCATCACGCCCGGCAATCTGGATCGCACCGGCCAAGCCGTAGTTACGGATGTCGATGACGTTTTTCGAACCTTTGAGACCGTGCAGCGCGTTCTCGAAATGTGGAGCTACTTCGGCGACGCTCTGCACCAGGTTTTCCTTTTGCAGCAGATCCAGCGATGCCAGGCCAGCAGCGCACGCCACCGGGTGCGCCGAGTAGGTGTAGCCGTGCGGGAATTCCACGGCGTATTCCGGGGTCGCCTGGTTCATGAAGGTCTGGTAGATCTCGGAGCTGGCAATCACCGCGCCCATCGGGATCGCGCCGTTGGTGATCTGCTTGGCGATGCACATCAGGTCCGGGGTGACGCCAAAGCTGTCGGCACCGAACATCGAACCGGTGCGGCCAAAACCGGTGATCACTTCGTCGAACACCAGCAGGATGTTGTGTTGATCACAAATCTCGCGCAGACGCTTCAGGTAACCCTGCGGCGGCACCAACACACCGGCGGAGCCGGCCATCGGTTCAACGAACACCGCTGCGATGTTCGACGCGTCGTGCAGTTCGATCAGCTTCAGCAGCTCGTCGGCCAAGGCGATACCGCCTTGCTCCGGCATGCCACGGGAGAACGCATTGCTCGCCAGCAAAGTGTGCGGCAGGTGATCGACATCCATCATCGACTGACCGAACAGCTTACGGTTGCCGTTAACGCCGCCGAGGCTGGTGCCGGCGATGTTCACGCCGTGATAACCACGGGCACGGCCGATCATTTTAGTCTTGGTCGCCTGACCTTTCAGACGCCAGTAGGCACGGACCATTTTCACCGCGGTATCGGCGCACTCGGAGCCGGAGTCGGTGAAGAACACATGGTTCAGGTTGCCTGGGGTCAGGTCAGTGATCTTCTCGGCCAGTTGAAAAGACAACGGATGGCCATACTGGAAGCCCGGCGAGTAATCGAGGGTGCCCAACTGTTTGGAGACCGCTTCCTGAATTTCCTTGCGGGTGTGCCCGGCGCCGCACGTCCACAGACCGGACAGCGAGTCATACACCCTGCGGCCCTTGTCATCGATGAGCCAGCTGCCTTCGGCACCAACAATCAGTCGCGGATCGCGCTGGAAGTTACGGTTGGCGGTGTACGGCATCCAGTGCGCGTCCAGCTTGAGTTGGCTGGCCAGTGGCGACGGAGCGTTTTCAGGCATGTTCATCGGGCAAAACCTCGCAGGGCATAAGCGTCAGGGAGATAAAAGTCGTTGTTGCAGCTAAATTGCCACGCGGATAAAGTCGGTGAAATCCAACTCTTCTAACCTTCAGTTAGACCATTACTAAACTTTTAGCGATCACGTATGAGCAGCCGCCGCCCCGATCCGCTGGCCCAGGTCAGTGACTTTGATATCCGCCTGCTGCGCATTTTTCGCAGCGTAGTGGAATGCGGCGGCTTCTCGGCAGCGGAAACCGTGCTCGGCATCGGTCGCTCGGCAATCAGCCAGCAGATGAGCGATCTGGAGCAACGCCTCGGACTGCGTTTGTGTCAGCGTGGCCGTGCCGGATTCTCGCTGACCGAGGAAGGTCGCGAGGTCTATCAATCAGCCCTGCAATTATTGAGTGCGCTGGAAAGTTTCCGTACCGAGGTCAACGGCCTGCACCAGCACTTGCGTGGCGAACTGATCATCGGTCTGACCGATAACCTGGTCACTCTGCCCCACATGCGCATCACCCACGCCCTCGCCCAATTGAAGGAGCGCGGGCCGGATGTGCAGATCCAGATCCGCATGATTGCGCCGAATGAAGTCGAACAAGGCGTGCTCGACGGTCGCCTGCATGTCGGCGTGGTGCCGCAGGCCAGTGCGCTGTCGGGTCTGGAGTATCAGCCGCTGTACAGCGAACGTTCGCTGCTTTATTGCGCGGTCGGCCATCCGCTGTTTTATGTCGATGACAAGCAACTGGATGACGAACGCCTTAATAGTCAGGATGCCATCGCCCCGACGTTTCGTTTGCCGGGGGAGATTCAGGCGCACTATCAAGCGCTCAACTGCACCGCCAGCGCCTCCGATCGCGAGGGCATGGCGTTTCTGATTCTGACCGGACGCTACATTGGTTATCTGCCAGACCATTACGCCAGCCTTTGGGTACAGCAAGGGCGTTTGCGCGCGCTCAAGGCCGATACACGTTTTTATGATTTGAGTCTGGCATCGGTCACGCGCAAGGGGCGGCGCCCCCATTTGGTGCTGGAGAGCTTTCTGGAGAGTCTGGCGGCGACGCGTTGAAAACAGGATCAACCCCCGATCCTTGAAGAAGAAATCCATGCGCCGCTGAACAAGATCGAACAGGCGTAACGGTTTTATCGTTTCAGGACTTGTCGGATGCCTGTGGGTGCGCTATCAACGCAACTGGTTGCACCCACAGACAAACCCGGAAGTGCCTATGACCTTTGAAGTCCCTGCTCACGGCGGCAAGCCCGCCAGCCGCATTCGTCAGAAGAACGAAGAGACCATTCTCAAAGCCGCCGAAGACGAGTTCGCCCGTCACGGTTACAAAGGCACCAGCATGAACACCATCGCGCAGAATGCCGGGTTGCCCAAGGCGAACCTGCATTACTACTTCACCAACAAGTTGGGGCTGTACGTGGCGGTGCTGAGCAACATCATCGAGTTGTGGGACAGCACCTTCAACACCCTCACCGCCGAGGACGATCCGGCTGAAGCGCTGACCCGATACATCCGCGCAAAAATGGAATTCTCCCGTCGCCAACCGCAAGCCTCGCGAATCTTCGCCATGGAAGTGATCAGCGGCGGCGAATGCCTGACCGAGTATTTCAACCAGGATTACCGCGCATGGTTCACTGGTCGAGCCGCCGTGTTTCAAGCGTGGATCGATGCCGGCAAAATGGACCCGGTCGACCCGGTGCACCTGATCTTTCTGTTGTGGGGCAGCACCCAGCATTACGCCGACTTCGCCACGCAGATCTGCCGCGTCAGCGGGCGCAGCAAGTTGACCAAGCAGGACATGGAAGACGCCGGCAACAATCTGATTCGTATCATTCTCAAAGGCTGCGGCCTCACTCCTTCTCTATAAGACGTTTATGCCTTTCACCCTCAGCGGTTTTTGCGAGTACCGCGAAGAGATTCGCAAAAGCCGCTTTATCACCTTCGCCGCACCGATCAGCAGCCCTGCTGACGCGCAGGCGTTCTTCGAACAGCACAGCGACTTAAATGCCTCGCACAATTGCTGGGCGTGGAAACTCGGCGATCAATATCGCAGTAATGACGACGGCGAACCGGGCGGCACCGCCGGGCGACCGATTCTGGCAGCGATTGAAGCGCAGGATTGCGATCAGGTCGCGGTGCTGGTGATCCGCTGGTACGGCGGCATTCAACTGGGCACTGGTGGCTTGGCCCGGGCTTATGGCGGCGGTGCGAACAAATGCCTGCAAACGGCGGCGAAGGTCGAGTTGATCAGCCGTGTGCCGTTGAGTTGTGCCTGTGGGTTCGCGGAGTTAGCGCTGGTGAAGTTGCGGGTAGCGAATATGGGTGGGTTGGTTGTGGAGGAGAATTTCACCGCGAATGGGGTTGAATTGGTGTTGGCGGTGAGTGAGGCGCAGATTCAGGTTCTGCAAACGCAGCTCGCGGATCTTAGTCGTGGGCGGATTCTGTTGCAGCGCTAGAACGCTGCGATCTTTTGGGGCAACACACAAATCTCTGACTCGAACAACTTGCCCACATCTGCTGTGCACCCGGCTGTGGATAACCTGAGCACATACCGCTGTAACCCTTCTGTCATGCGGCTTTGCGCGATTTGCTCACTTTTCGCTCAATCACTCTGCGAACGTATATTTTTTACGTAAAAACAACAAGTTAACGCGGGTTAGCACCATTAGAACAAAGCATCGCAGTGCTTATGCCCATGACTCCATGTTGCGCACAAATACTGTGGAGCAACCTGTGGATAAGCCGTTCATGACTGGCGCAGTCGCAGGTTGTACATAGCTTCGACGGTGTTGCTCGTTTTTTGATCAGTTGCCTACGGGCAAAACTGGAGCTTGATCAACGGCTTCGCCCTCAAGTGGTGCTCGTCCTTACGCTGAATTTGCAGTGAACGCTCTACAGCAGGCGCGGGAGATATGTATCTGCGGGTGTTCCTGACTCAATGGCCAGGAAATTGCTTTATCCACAGGCACAACTCCAAGCCAGTCGAGCCTGTCATGTCCATCGCTCCTCCTACCTCGCGCCTGCAACTGCGCCAGATCAGCAAACGCTACCCCGGTTGTCTGGCCAATGACGCTATCGATCTGAACATTGCGCCCGGCGAAATCCATGCGCTGCTGGGTGAAAACGGTGCCGGCAAAAGCACACTGATGAAGATCATCTACGGCGTCACTCAGGCCGACTCGGGCGAGATGCTTTGGCAGGGTCAACGCGTGAACATGCGCAACCCGGCCCAAGCACGACAGCTGGGGATCGGCATGGTCTTTCAACATTTCTCGCTGTTCGAAACCCTCAGCGTGGCTCAGAACATTGCATTGGCGATGGGCGCAGCGGCGGGCACGCCGAAACAGCTTGAACCGAAGATTCGCGAAGTCTCGCGGCGCTACGGCATGGCGCTGGAACCTGAGCGACTTGTGCACAGCCTGTCGATCGGCGAGCGGCAACGGGTGGAAATCATTCGCTGCCTGATGCAGGACATCCGCCTGCTGATTCTCGACGAACCGACTTCGGTGCTGACGCCACAAGAGGCCGACGATTTGTTCATCACCCTGCGCCGTCTCGCCGCCGAGGGGTGCAGCATTTTGTTTATCAGCCACAAGCTCGGTGAAGTGCGCGCCTTGTGCCACAGCGCCACGGTGTTGCGCGGCGGGCAAGTGGCCGGGCATTGCGTACCGGCCGAATGCTCGGATCAACAGTTGGCGCAGATGATGGTGGGCGAAGCGGCGGCGTTGATTGGCGACTATCCGAAGGTCAGCGGTGGCGCGGTGTTTTTGCAAGTCAGCGGTTTGAGCTGGCATAACCCGGACCCATTTGGCTGCTCGCTGACGGGCATTGATTTGCAGGTGCGCAGCGGTGAGATCGTTGGCATTGCCGGGGTCGCGGGAAATGGCCAGGACGAACTGCTCGCATTGCTCAGTGGCGAGCAAACCCTGCCACGCACCGAGGCTGCGACGATTCAGTTTGCCGATCAAACCGTTGCTGATTTACGCCCCGATGCACGACGCAAACTCGGTCTGGCTTTCGTCCCGGCCGAGCGCCTCGGCCATGGCGCGGTGCCGGAACTGAGTCTCGCCGACAACGCGCTGCTGACAGCCTTTCAACAAGGGCTGGTCAGCAACGGTTTGATCGAACGAGGCAAAGTCGAAGCCCTCGCCCAACAAATCATTCAGCGCTTCGGGGTAAAAACCCCGAATACGCAGACCGCCGCCCGCAGCCTGTCCGGCGGCAATCTGCAGAAATTCATCCTCGGCCGGGAAATCCTTCAGCAACCGAAACTGCTGATTGCCGCGCACCCGACCTGGGGCGTGGACGTCGGCGCCGCCGCGACCATCCACCGCGCGTTGATCGCCTTGCGCGATGCCGGTGCGGCGATTCTGGTGATTTCCGAAGACCTCGATGAACTGTTCCAGATCAGCGACCGCCTCGGCGCCTTGTGCGGCGGCAAGCTGTCGGCGCTGCAAAACACCACGAACACGCAACTGAGCGACGTCGGCGGCTGGATGGCCGGTCAGTTCGATGCCCCTCAACAACACGCCACGGTTTAACGGAGTTTCAAACATGCTGCTTTCCCTCGAACCCCGTGGCCAGCAATCGGGCCTGATGCTCTGGTGCTCGCCGTTATTGGCGGCGGCACTGACGCTCGGTTGCGGTTCGCTGCTGTTCATTGCCCTCGGCCACGATCCGCTGCAAACCTTGCACACGTTGCTGATCGCGCCGGTCAGCGACTTGTACGGCGTTTCGGAATTGCTGGTCAAAGCCCTGCCGATCCTGCTCTGCGCGTTGGGCCTGGCAGTGGCCTATCAAGCGCGAATCTGGAACATCGGCGCCGAAGGGCAATTGCTGCTGGGCGCGCTCGCGGGCAGTGCCTTGGCGGTGAACATCATCGACATGCAAAGCCGTTGGGCGCTGGTGCTGATTCTGCTGACCGGCACCCTCGCCGGCGCCGCATGGGCGGGGCTCACCGCATGGCTGCGCACGCGTTTCAATGCCAACGAAATCCTCACCAGCATCATGCTCAATTACATCGCGCTGAACCTGCTGCTGTTCTGCGTCCATGGGCCGCTGAAGGATCCCGCCGGTTTCAATTTTCCCGAGTCGGCCATGTTCGGTGACGCCAGCCGTTTGCCGCTGTTGCTGGAGGATGGCCGCGTGCATGCCGGGGTGTATTTCGCCCTGCTCGCGCTGGTCGCGGTGTGGGTGTTCTTGCAGAAAAGCTTTATCGGCTTCCAGATCAAAGTGCTTGGACTGGACAAGCGTGCGGCGGGGTTTGTCGGCTTTCGCGAGAAGCGTTTGATCTGGTTGGCCCTGTTGATCAGCGGCGGGTTGGCGGGGCTCGCCGGAGTCTGCGAAGTCACCGGCCCGATCGGTCAATTGGTGCCGCAGGTGTCACCGGGTTATGGCTACGCGGCGATCACCGTGGCGTTTCTCGGACGGCTCAACCCCATCGGAATTTTGTTCTCCAGTCTGCTGATGGCGCTGCTCTACATCGGCGGCGAGAACGCGCAGATGAGCCTCAATCTGCCGCAAGCGATCACGCAACTGTTCCAGGGAATGATGCTGTTTTTCCTGCTCGCCAGTGACGTACTGATTCTCTATCGGCCACGTCTGAATCTGCGCTGGGCACGGCGTACACAGACCCCCACCGTAACCGCCGGAGCGCTGTGATGGATATCGATCTGCTGAGCAATATTTTCTACGCGATGGTGCGTTGCGGGACGCCGCTGCTGTTGGTGGCGCTGGGTGAGTTGATCTGCGAGAAGAGCGGCGTGCTCAACCTCGGCCAGGAAGGGATGATGCTGTTCGGTGCGGTGATCGGCTTCATCGTCGCGCTCAACAGCGGCAACCTGTGGCTCGGCGTCTTGCTGGCGATGCTTGCCGGAATGTTGCTGTCGTCGCTGTTTGCATTGGTGGCGCTGGTGTTCAACGCCAATCAGGTGGCGACCGGGTTGGCCCTGACGATTTTTGGCGTGGGGTTGTCAACCTTCGTGGGTGCCGCGTGGGTCGGCAAACCATTGGCTGGGTTTGAGCCATTGGCGATTCCGTATTTGAGTGAAATTCCGCTGATCGGGCGGATGCTGTTTACACAGGATCTGCTGGTGTATCTGTCGTTCGCGCTGTTTGCGCTAGTAGCTTGGGTGATCATCAAAAGCCGTGTCGGGCTGATCATTCAAGCAGTCGGCGAAAACCCGGACGCGGCCAGTGCGATGGGCTTGCCGGTGTTGACTGTGCGCACCTTGGCGGTGCTGTTCGGCGGCGCCATGGCCGGGCTGGCCGGGGCGTATCTGTCCTTGGCGTACACGCCGATGTGGGCCGAAAACATGACTGCCGGACGCGGCTGGATTGCGTTGGCCTTGGTGGTGTTTGCCAGTTGGCGGGTGTGGCGGTTGCTGCTGGGCGCGTATCTGTTTGGCCTCGCCAGCATCCTGCACCTGGTGGCGCAGGGGTTGGGGCTGGCAATTCCGTCGAGCCTGCTGGCGATGCTGCCGTATGTGGCGACGATTGTGGTGCTGGTGTTGTTGTCGCGCGATGCGCTGCGCACGCGGTTGTATGCGCCGGTGTCGCTTGGGCAGCCTTGGCAATCAGGGCATTAATGCGGTGATTGCGCTGGCCTCTTCGCGAGCAAGCTCGCTCCCACAGGGATCTCGGGTGTGAATGCGTTCTGGGTCACACCACCGGAACCTGTGGGAGCGAGCTTGCTCGCGAAGGCGTCCTGACAGGCAACACTTGCGCAATGCCCCACGCCAGTTCGAAGACGAGGAAAACCAGCAGAATCGAACTGGCACCCTGCAGCAGCGCATACCCCTGCCAAGCCGCAAACAGAAACCGCGCCACCGCGTCATAACGTCCATAAAGCGCCTGCGGATCCCGAATCCGCAGCACCGCCCACACGCACACCACCGAGCCCAACAGATTCGCCATCAACATGTGCATCGGCGCGAACGCCGGTAACTCACCGGGCAAATCCAGCGCCTGACCCAGCGCGGTCAAAAACCCGTGCAACGCGGCAAAACTCCACGGCGTAACAAACGCGGCCGTGACGATCAGGTCATACCAGGCGCTGCCGCGCACCACGTTTCGATATTGTGTTGAAGTCCACATCGTCCATGCTCCAGAAATTTGAGGAGCAACCACGGTAAAGCCTGGAGTATGCTCCAGGGTCAAGCCCCTCTTGAGAGCATCACTCATGCGCATCGGTGAATTGGCCCAGGCCAGCGCGGTCAGTCGCGACACGCTGCGTTTTTATGAGCAGCGCGGATTGATCGCGGCGCAACGCAGCGCCAACGGTTATCGCGACTATCCGCCGGAAATGCTGCAACTGGTGCTCTACATCAAGACGGCGCAGCGCCTGGGTTTTACCCTCGGCGAGATTGGCGACAGCGTTGCCGCACTGTGGAACGCGCCCGATCCGGAAAACGCCGTGGCGCAATTACTGCGCGACAAGCTGCAACTGATAGAAACCCGCATGAGCGAACTCGACGCGCTAAGGCATGAGTTGCAACTACGGCTCGGTCAGGCGTGTCCATTGAATCCTGAACTTTGACTTTCAAGGAACCCATCATGTCCCAGGCAAAAAACGCACTGATCATCGGCGCCTCTCGTGGCTTGGGCCTCGGGTTGGTGAAAACCCTGCTGGGCGACGGCTGGCAAGTGACCGCCACCGTGCGCAATCCCTCGAACGCCGAGGCGCTGCAAGCGCTGGGCAACGTGCGGATCGAGAAGCTCGACATGGATGACCAGCAAGCGGTGATCGCCTTGAGCCAACAGTTGAAGGGCGAAACCTTCGACCTGTTGTTCGTCAATGCCGGGGTCAAAGGCCCGGCAGTACAGACCCCGGGCGGCGCGACACTGGCGGAAGTCGGTCAGCTGTTTTTCACCAACGCGGTGGCGCCGATCAATCTGGCGCAACGTTTTGTCGGACAGATCCGTGATGGCAGCGGCGTGCTGGCGTTCATGAGTTCCGGACTGGGCAGCGTGACCGTAGCAGACGCACCGGAGTTGGCGCTGTACAAGGCCAGCAAGGCTGCGCTGAACTCGATGACCAACAGTTTCGTGACCCAATTGGGCGAGCAGAAAATGACGGTGCTGTCGCTGCATCCGGGCTGGGTGAAGACGGACATGGGCGGTGAGGGTGCAGACCTTGATGTGGACACCAGCACACGCGGTCTGATTGATCAGGTTAATGCGTTTACTGGCAAGGGCGGGCATCACTTCATCAATTACAAAGGCGAAACCATTCCCTGGTAACCCCACAAATCCTGTGGGAGCCGGGCTTGCCCGCGATTGCGGAGTGCCAGTCGCCACATAAGGTGGCTGATCCGACGCCATCGCTGGCAAGCCAGCTCCCACAGCGATGAACGTTGTCCCGTCGGGTGGGGCTTGCCCGTCGCAGCGATTTGTTTGAAACTGCGCACCTCGTCCATCGCGGCGAACCTGGATCAGCAGACAGGGCAACACTGAGCTGGCAACCCTGAACCCACTTTCAGAGGAGCCGGCGACAATGCCTGCGACCCGTATCTGGTTAAAAAACCCCCTCGCCATTTTCACCTCCAACGAGCTCGATGCCCGTGGCGGTCTGGTGCTGCAAGACGGCGTGATCGTCGAATTGCTTGCAGCCGGTCAACAGCCGTCCGCGCCGTGCGATGAAGTGTTCGATGCCCGCGAGCATGTGATCCTGCCGGGCCTGATCAACACCCACCATCACTTCTATCAAACCCTGACTCGCGCCTGGGCGCCGGTGGTCAATCAGCCGCTGTTCCCGTGGCTGAAAACTCTGTACCCGGTGTGGGCACGACTGACGCCAGAAAAACTCGCCCTCGCCACCAAAGTGGCTTTGGCTGAGCTGTTGCTGTCGGGTTGCACCACCGCTGCCGACCATCATTACCTGTTCCCGGACGGTCTGGAAAACGCCATCGACGTGCAAGTCGAAACCGTGCGTGAACTGGGCATGCGCGCCATGCTCACCCGTGGTTCGATGAGCCTTGGCGAGAAGGACGGCGGCCTGCCGCCGCAGCAGACCGTGCAGGAAGGCCAGGTGATTCTCGACGACAGTCAGCGCCTGATTCACGAGTACCACCAGCGTGGCGACGGTGCGCAAATCCAGATCGCCCTGGCACCGTGCTCGCCGTTCTCGGTAACCCCTGAAATCATGTCGGCCAGCGCCGAACTGGCCAATAAACTTGATGTTCGTCTGCACACGCACCTGGCCGAAACCCTCGACGAAGAAGATTTCTGCTTGCAGCGTTTCGGCCTGCGAACCGTCGATTATCTGGACAGCGTCGGCTGGCTCGGCCCGCGCACCTGGCTGGCCCACGGCATCCACTTCAACCCGGACGAAATCACCCGTCTCGGCCAGGCCGGCACCGGCATCTGCCATTGCCCAAGCTCGAACATGCGCCTGGCCTCGGGCATTTGCCCAAGCATCGATTTGACCGACGCCGGTGCGCTGCTCGGTTTGGGCGTGGATGGTTCAGCCTCCAACGATGCGTCGAACATGATCCTTGAAGCGCGTCAGGCGCTGTACATCCAGCGTCTGCGCTACGGCGCCGAGAAGATTACTCCGGAGCGCGTGCTGGGCTGGGCGACCAAAGGTTCGGCGAGCCTGTTGGGCCGTACCGACATTGGTGAACTGGCGGTGGGCAAGCAGGCGGATCTGGCGTTGTTCAAGCTCGATGAGCTGCGCTTCTCCGGCAGCCACGATCCGATTTCGGCGCTGCTGCTGTGCGGCGCGGATCGTGCGGATCGAGTGATGATTGGCGGCAAGTGGCGCGTAGTTGATGGCCAGGTCGAGGGGTTGGACCTCAAAGGCCTGATCGCCGATCACAGCCAGGCGGCTCGCCAGTTGATCGCCGGTACCTGATTCACCGCTGTTCAAAACTGTGGGAGCTAGCCTGCTAGCTCCCACATTGTTTTTGCAGTGGGCTTAAAGGCCGAGCAGAGACAGCATGATGAACGTCGCAAACAACACAAAGTGCGTCATGCCTTCAATCGCATTGGTCTCGCCGTCATTGAGGTTGATCGCGCTGACGATCAATGTGAGAAAGATCATCACCGTCTGCACCGGGGTCATCGCCATCTGAAAAGGCTGACCGGTATACAGCGCCATCGCTTCCATCACCGGCACCGTCAGGATCACCGTCGACAGTGACGCGCCCATCGCAATATTGACCACCGACTGCATGCGATTGGCCAACGCCGCACGCAACGCGGTGAGAATCTCCGGCGCCGCCGAAATTGCCGCCACCAGAATCGCCGTAATCACCGGCGGTGCTCCTGTCCCTTCCAGCCCCAGATCGAGGGTCTTGGACATCACTTCGGCCAATGCGCCGATTACCACAATGCCAAACACCAGAATGCCGATCGACAGACCAATGCTCGGCGATTTCGCCTGCGCGTCCTGCGGCTCTTTCTTGCGGCGTTTGTCCGGGTAGTTGTAGCTGAAAAAGTAACTGTGCGGCCCGACCTGCATGCGCAGGAACAAGGTGTAAAGCACCACCATCGCACCGATGGTGAACGCTGAATAAATCTTCCAGTTGGCCTCGGGAATGAACTCCGGCACCACCATCGACACGCCCATGGCGGTGAGGATCATCACGCTGTAGCTGCGCGCCGAATCGTCGTTGTAGGACTGCTCGCCGTACTTGATCCCGCCCATCAGCGCGGCAAGGCCGAGGATGCCGTTGATGTCGAGCATCACTGCCGAATAAATCGTGTCGCGCACCAGCGTGGGCGACGCTTCGTTGCTCATCATGATCGCCAGGATCACCACTTCCACCAGCACGGCGGCCAGCGTGAGGATCATCGTGCCGTAGGGGTCGCCGACTTTTTCGGCGAGCAATTCAGCGTGATGGGCGACGCGCATCGAAGCGGCGACGATAAAAGCGATCAGCACCAGACCGGCAGTCAGCGCGACGATCTGGCCGCTGTGCAGCAGCCAGTGTTCCAACGGATAGGCGACGATTGCGGCGAGCAGGGCCAGCAGCAGAAAGCTTTCTTGCTTGAGGATTGAGAGCATGACGGGCCTTTTTAACGCAGAGATTCCAATGAGCTACTGACTGCGGGGCGGCACTAACGTTTCGTTACACATTAGCGCACCAGCTGAAGGCAGTCGGTCTTAACGCTGCACTTTGTTGGCCTTACCGGCCCCTTCGCGAGCAAGCTCGCTCCCACATTCGAATGCGATCACCTGTGGGAGCGAGCTTGCTCGCGAAGGCCGCGTTGCGGTTTTGGATGGTTTGTTGTCCTGTTGGTCAGCAATTTGCATTGCCCCTGACCACACACAAAAAAATGGAGCTCCAATTCATGCAAATACGTCCGCTGCACAAACTGCTGTGCGCCGCCATTGGTCTGGGGATAAGCCTGAGCGCCAGCGCTGCCGATCCACTGAAGGTTGGTTTCGTCTACATCGGCCCGATCGGCGACCACGGCTGGACGTATCAGCATGAACAGGGGCGCAAGGCACTCGCGGAAAAATTTGGCACGCAGATCACCACCAACTATGTGGAAAACGTCGCCGAAGGTGCCGACGCCGAGCGGGTGATCCGCAACATGGCCAAGGACAAGTACGACCTGATCTTCACCACTTCTTTCGGCTACATGAACCCGACCCTGAAAGTCGCCAAGCAGTTTCCCAAGGTGACCTTCGAGCACGCCACCGGCTACAAGCAGGACAAGAACCTCGGTACCTATCTGGCGCGCACCTACGAGGGTCGTTACGTCGGCGGCTTCCTTGCGGCGAAAATGACCAAGACCAAGAAGATCGGCTACGTCGCCTCCTTCCCGATCCCGGAAGTGATCCGCGACATCAACGCCATTCAACTGGCCCTGAACAAGTACAACCCCGGCACCGAGATCAAGGTTGTGTGGGTCAACTCGTGGTTCGATCCGGGCAAGGAAGCCGATGCCGCCAACGCGCTGATCGATCAGGGCGTCGACGTGGTGTTCCAGCACACCGACAGCCCGGCGCCGATTCAGGCGGCCGAACGTCGCGGTGTGTACGCGGTGGGTTATGCCTCGGACATGGCGCACTTCGGGCCGAAAGCGGTGCTGACCTCAATCGTCAACGACTGGGCGCCGCACTACATTCAGGCGACTCAGAGCGTGATCGACCACAGCTGGAAGTCGCAGGATTACTGGGGTGGGCTGAAAGAAGGCACGGTTGAACTGCCGATCAGCGACCTGGTGCCAGCACCGGTCAAAGCCGAGGCCGAGCAGATCATCGCCGACATCAAGAGCGGCGCGTTGCAGCCGTTCACCGGGCCGATCAAGGATCAGGCCGGGGTCGAGAAAATCCCCGCTGGCGTGAGTGCGACCACTGCGGAACTGGCGTCGATGAACTATTACGTGGAAGGCATGAAGGCCGAGATACCGAAGTAATCCATTAACACTTGCACCGACCCTGTGGGAGCTGGCTTGCCAGCGATGAGGCCATTACGTTCAACATCATTGTTGCCTGGGAGATCGCTATCGCTGGCAAGCCAGCTCCCACAGGGACCTTCAGCGTATTTAAGGATTGCGTATGGATCAGCTTCCCATCATCGACATCAGCCCGCTCTACAGCGCCGACCAAAACGCTTGGCCCGCAGTAGCCCGGCAAATCGACCAAGCCTGCCGCGAGTGGGGTTTCTTCTACATCAAGGGGCATCCGATTTCGGCCCGGCGCATCGAAGCGCTGCTCGATCATGCACAGCGTTTCTTCGCCTTGCCGGCGGCAGAGAAGCTCAAGATCGACATCACCCAGACCCGCCACCATCGCGGCTACGGCGCCATCGCCACCGAACAGCTCGACCCGAACAAACCCAGCGACCTCAAAGAAACTTTCGACATGGGCCTGCACCTGCCAGCGAACCATCCCGAAGTACTGGCGGAAAAACCCTTGCGCGGGCCCAACCGCCATCCGGCAACTCCCGGCTGGGAGGCGCTGATGGAACAGCACTACCTCGACATGCAGGCCCTCGCGCAAACGCTGCTGCGCGCCATGACCATTGCCCTGGAGATCGAGCGCGACTTCTTCGACACGCGCTTCCATGAACCCGTGAGTGTGCTGCGCATGATCCATTACCCACCGCGCCACACCGCCAGTTCCGCCGAACAGCAAGGCGCTGGCGCGCATACCGATTACGGCTGCATCACCCTGCTCTATCAGGACAGCGCCGGTGGCCTGCAAGTGAAGAACGTCAAAGGCGAGTGGATCGACGCCCCACCGATTGACGGGACGTTTGTGGTCAATCTCGGCGACATGATGGCGCGCTGGAGCAATGATCGTTACCGCTCAACGCCGCATCGGGTAATCAGCCCGCTCGGGGTGGATCGCTACTCGATGCCGTTCTTCGCCGAGCCACACCCGGATACGCTTATCGAATGCCTGCCCGGTTGTCAGGACGCTCAACACCCAGCGAAATATTCGACGACCACGTGTGCTGAATTCCTGCTGTCGCGCTTCGCCGATACCTACGCTTATCGACGGGAACAGGACGCGGTGTGACGGATCGCTTGGTCAGGTTTTGCCAATTGTTTCAGCAAGCATCTGTAGAATGCCGCCATTGCACCTGATGAGAAAAGAATATGTACGACTGGCTCAACGCCCTGCCCAAGGCCGAACTGCACCTGCATCTGGAAGGCTCGCTGGAGCCTGAGTTGCTGTTCGCTCTGGCCGAACGCAACAAGATCGCCCTGCCGTGGAATGACGTCGAAACCCTGCGCAAGGCTTACGCCTTCAACAATCTGCAGGAATTCCTCGACCTGTATTACAAGGGCGCCGATGTGCTGCGCACCTCCCAGGATTTCTACGACCTGACCTGGGCCTACCTGCTGCGCTGCAAGGCGCAGAACGTGATTCACACCGAACCGTTCTTCGACCCGCAGACCCACACCGACCGTGGCATCCCGTTCGAAGTGGTGCTCAACGGCATCGCTGCGGCATTGAAGGATGGCGAGCAGCAACTGGGCATCACCAGCGGTTTGATCCTGAGCTTCCTGCGCCATTTGAGCGAAGACGAAGCACAGAAAACCCTCGATCAGGCGCTGCCGTTCCGTGACGCGTTTGTCGCCGTAGGCCTGGACAGCTCCGAGATGGGCCATCCGCCGAGCAAGTTCAAGCGCGTGTTCGATCGTGCCCGCCACGAAGGCTTCCTGACCGTCGCCCACGCCGGTGAAGAAGGCCCGCCGGAATACATCTGGGAAGCCATCGACCTGCTGAAAATCCAGCGCATCGACCACGGCGTACGTGCCATCGAAGACGAGCGCCTGATGCAGCGAATCATCGACGAGCAGATCCCTTTGACCGTGTGCCCGCTGTCGAACACCAAGCTCTGCGTGTTCGATCACATGTCGCAGCACAACATTCTCGACATGCTGGAACGCGGCGTGAAGGTGACGGTGAACTCCGATGACCCGGCGTACTTCGGTGGTTATGTCACCGAGAACTTCCACGCGTTGTACGAACATTTGGGCATGACCCAGGATCAGGCCAAGCGCCTGGCGCAGAACAGCCTGGATGCACGGCTCGTAAAACCTTAAGGTCGGGTCACTGAAGATCCAATGTGGGAGCGAGCTCGCTCGCGAAGAGGGAGTGTCAGGCAACAGTTTTGTTGAATGACACAACGTATTCGCGAGCAAGCTCGCTCCCACAGGGTTTAGCGCTCTGCCGCGACACCGGGCTCAGTCAGCTCTTCCAATGTCTTACCCCGCGTCTCCATCCCGAACAGCCACATCCCGCCGTAATGGCAGGCAGCGATTTCGCAGGCTCTGCTACGCCAGTTCCAGCTCGGTTTCCTTGGCGAATCGATGCAGTTCCCGCTGGCCAATGGCAGTCAGTTGCAACGCCCTCGAGTCATTGGGCAAGGTCAGCCAACCGGACTGCATGAACAACTGCAGCAACGCCGCGCCGAGTGAACCGCCCATATGCGGACGACGCTCGCTCCAATCCGGGCAGGCACAGGCCACCTGCACGTTGCGATGGGCCAGTGCCTGGATGAACACACCCCGGCCGGCCAACTTGTTCGCGCCTTTATGGGTCACCACCACACGCTGTTCAAGCTGTTCGATCCAGCCGGCGTCAAGCAGGCGCTGATACAGATCGGCAGCCAGCGTGCCACCCAGGTGGTCATCGCAGAAACGTGCGCGCAACAGTGAAGACGGCGCCGCCGCAGCCTTGGCCATCGGTGTATTACGCTTGAACACCTCGGCGACTTCTTTCGGGGCGCTGGCGATGGTGGCGCTGGCCAGCGCTTCGATCGCGGCCCCTACCTCGGGCGCCGAGAGGCGGAAAAACCGTTTGCGTCCACGGACTTCGACCTTCAGCAGACCGCCAGTGGCCAGCCGTGCCAGATGCGCACTGGCCGACGACGGCGACAGCCCAGCCAGTAGCGCAAGCTCCTCGGTCTGCCGGGCCGAGCCATCCATCAACGCCCACATCATCGCGCTGCGCTTGGGGTCGGCCAGCAACGTGGCGATCTGGCTGATGCAAGGTGCATGTTCCATGTATTCACTCCCTGTGGAATCGTATCGTCTACTGCTCGCAGACATCTTGACCAGTAATGGGTCGGCGGCCAAGACGCGAAAAACGCCC
The DNA here is from genome assembly GCF_044760045.1 of Pseudomonas sp. NPDC098747. NCBI lineage: Bacteria > Pseudomonadati > Pseudomonadota > Gammaproteobacteria > Pseudomonadales > Pseudomonadaceae > Pseudomonas > Pseudomonas sp. NPDC098747. Next base: position 18,660 of record NZ_JBIWAL010000030.1, read on the forward strand.
TGAGCCGGGGCAAGGCAGGCCATTGACACAACATGTTCCGGCGCCGAAGCCGCAACCGCAGCAGCACCCGGAATTAAACAAGGGCAGTTCAGCATTGATGGCGTTCGGGGCCGGGTTTCGGTACTGGCATGAGGCGGGCGCTAGTATAAGCGGGATGCACGCGCCGTCCCGCGCCGCGGACTGCACGGGTGGTGATTGTTCCTGACAGAAATTTCTCTATTTACCTGCGACTAATGATCAATTTTCGAGAAAGCGGGAAATTGACTACTCAAATCAGCGCATCGGCTGGCGAGCATTTCCCTTAAAAGGTTCACAGGCTTACTCAATTGTGCGCGATGGGCGCACAACAAATTCAGCGGAGCGCGCTCACACAACAGCTCCGGCAACAGCACTTTGAGGCGCCCGGCGAGGACATCATCGCTCACGTCGAGCCAGGATTTGTAGGCGATTCCCGCTCCGGCTAACGCCCACAAACGCACCACGTCGGCGTCGTCACTGAAGCGGTCGCCTGTGACGGTGAGGCTGACTTCGCGCTTGCCGTCGTTGAAACTCCAGTGGTCATGGACCCGACTGCCGAGCATGAACAACAGGCAATTGTGCTGGGCCAGTTGCTCGAGCTGCCGCGGTTCGCCGGACTGCGCCAGATACGCCGGGGATGCGCACAACACGCGACGGTTGTGCGGCGCGATCGGCAAGGCGATCAGGCTGGAATCTTCCGGCTCGCCATACCGCAGGGCGATGTCCACCGGTTGGCGAAACAGGTCGGCAATGCGGTCGCCGAGCAGCAAGCGCACGGTCAGTTTCGGGTGCTCGCGCTGGAACTCGTCGAGCCACGGCAGCAACAGGTTGCGGCCAAAATCCGAGGGCGCCGACAGCTGCAAGACCCCGCTGACCTGATCCTGCCCGCTGGCCAGCAAACGCCGCCCCTCATCGAGATTGCTCAACGCCGCGCGGGCGTATTCGAGAAAGCCTTCGCCCTCGGCAGTCAGGCGCAAGCTGCGCGTAGAACGGGCGAGCAGACGCGCACCGAGTTGCTGTTCGATACGTTTCAGCGCCGCGCTGGCCACCGCGGCGGACATGTCCATCACCCGCGCCGCCGCCGACAGACTGCCCAGATCCGCCGCCCGGACAAACAATTGCAAGTCATCGAAACGCAGCATTCCAGCCTCGACTATCAAAAAAATATTGAAAGAGACTGCTCTTTTAGCCGGTTTTATCTCGCGCAGAAATAGCCAATCATCTATCCCATCAAATTCATCCTTCCTCTACTACCTTTACGGAGCCATCCATGAAAGCAATCGCCTATTACGCCTCACTGCCCATCAGCGACGGCAAATCCCTGCAAGATATCGATCTGCCAGAGCCGGTGGCCGGCCCGCGCGATTTGCTCGTGGAGGTCAAAGCCATCTCGGTCAACCCGGTCGACACCAAGGTGCGGCAGAACGTGGCCCCCGAGGGCGGCGCGGCGAAAGTACTGGGCTGGGACGTGGCCGGCGTGGTCAAGGCAGTGGGCAGTGAAGTAACGCTGTTCAAGGCTGGCGACAAGGTTTTCTACGCCGGCTCCATCGCCCGCGCGGGCGGCAACAGCGAACTGCACGTGGTCGATGAGCGAATCGTCGGCCATATGCCCAAGTCCCTCGGTTTCGCCGAAGCCGCGGCCCTGCCGCTGACCGCGATCACCGCGTGGGAATTGCTCTTCGAACGCCTGCAAGTCGACGAAGGCCAAACAGATAATGGCCAGAGCCTGCTGATCGTCGGCGCGGCCGGGGGCGTCGGTTCGATCCTCACCCAATTGGCCAAACAACTGACCGGCCTCAAAGTGATCGGCACCGCCTCCCGAGCACAGACCCGCGACTGGGTCAGCGAACTGGGGGCGGATCTGGTCATCGACCACAGCCAGCCGCTGAGCGAAGAGCTCAAACGCGCTGGCATCAATAACGTGACCCACGTCGCCAGTCTGACCCAGACCGATCAGCATCTGGATCAACTGGTCGAAGCCCTGGCGCCACAAGGCAAACTGGCGCTGATCGACGATCCGAAGTCGCTGGACGTGACCAAACTCAAGCGCAAGAGCTTGTCGCTGCACTGGGAATTCATGTACACCCGCTCGCTGTTCGAGACGCCAGACATGATCGAGCAGCACAAACTGCTCAACCGCGTGGCCAATCTGATTGATGCAGGCACATTGAAGACCACCGTCGGCGAGCACTTCGGCGCGATCAACGCGGCGAATCTGCGTCGGGCGCATGAGTTGCTGGAAAGCGGCAAGGCCAAGGGGAAAATTGTTTTAGAAGGTTTCTAAGGATCAAAAGATCGCAGCCTGCGGCAGCGCCAACAAGGGCTGCGATCTTTTTTTGCCGTCAGTCTGACAGTTGACCGTTGTCACAATTGCGATCGTATTCAGGTCTACAATCGAAAACTCTGCGATACATCTTTTACGCAAGGGAGGTCAGCAATGAAGATCCTGATAAAAGAAGTGGCAAAGTCTCAATGGCAGGTTCGACTCGACCAGCACGCCGTGACATTCCGCAGTGAGGCCGAAGCTCTGGCCTTCACTCGCACCCTCGAAGCGCGACTATGCGCGCCCCACAAGATTCCCGACCACGGCCAGCAACGCGCTGCCGGCTGAGGTTTTAAACCTCGGCTTGGGCTTGTGCCAAGGCCCGGGCATTTTGCAGACGTCGGGTGAGCATCGCGACGCTCACCACCAAAAAACCGCATACGCTGATGACGATCGCCATCGGCACGGCCGTGCCGTCGTGCAATACACCCACCAGTGCCGAGGCCCCGGCCGCGACACTGAATTGCAAGCAACCGAGCAACGCCGACGCACTGCCGGCGCGCGCACCCTGTCCGTTCATCGCGCAGGCGGCAGCGTTGGGGCTGATGCAGCCAAGGCTGGACACGCAGATGAACAATGGAATCAGCAGCGGCCAAAGCGCATCGGTGTGCAAGGCGCTGACGGCCAGCAATGTCAGCCCGGCAGCCAGGTAAACCCAGACCGCACGCGACAGCAGGAACGCCGGGCCACGCTTGGCCAACAACCGCGCATTGACCTGCGCCACCAGAATGAACCCCGCCGCGTTAGTCCCGAACAGCCAGCCGAAATGCTCTGGCGGGACGCCATACAATTTGATGAAGATGAACGGTGAGCCGGCAATGTAAGCGAACATTCCGGCGATGGCGATGCCGCCGGTCAGGGCGTGCCCGAGGTAAACCCGATCCTTCAGCAGCCGTCCATATTGGCGCAGTGCACCGGACAGCGGCTGGCGCGGCATGTCCGCGGGCATACTTTCCGGCAGGCCGAGCGCCACGGCCAAACCTGCCAACGCGCTGAACCCGGTCAGTACCAGAAAGATCGACTGCCAGCCGGTGGTGTTGACCAACAGCCCGCCGAGCATCGGCGCCAGAATCGGTGCCAGGCCCATCACCAGCATCAACTGCGAGAAGACTTTCGCCGAGCCCACCGCGTCGCATTTGTCGCTGACCACTGCCCGGGCGATCACCATCCCCGCACACCCGCCCAGCGCCTGCACGAAACGTGCGCCGATCAGCCACTCCAGGTTCGGTGCATAAGCACAGGCCAGCGACGCCAGAGTGAACAGCACCAGACCTACGAGCAACGGAATCCGCCGGCCGAAGCGATCGGCCACCGGGCCGTAAGCCAATTGGCCGATGGACAGACCGAGGAAATACGCGGCCAACGTCATCTGCACGTGTTTCTCATCGGTGCCGAACGCGAGCGCCATGGACGGAAATGCAGGTAAATAGAAGTCGATCGCCAATGGACCGAAAGCGGTCAAGGCTCCGAGAATCAGAATGGTACGCAAGTTCATCAGGCATCCAGGTTGGCAAGTCGGCAGCCCGACAGTCTAGCCGCGCCCGAACGCCTTGAACATTCCGATAGCTCGCTAACAATTAAAAACTCACACGACGTGTGTCAGGCGAGTTTCACCGCATAGCCTTCTTCGCTGATGATCTTGATCACCTGCTCGGCACTCAACGTACTTTCGACGCCGACCTCTTTTGCCGCCAGATCAACGCGCACACTGGCCGCCGGATCCTTGGCCTGCACGGCTTGAGTCACGGCTCTGACGCAGTGACCGCAGGACATGCCTTGAACGTTGAACACTTGCATGGAATGACTCCTTTGAGTGAGATTGCCGGCAGTCTCGAGCTTGCCACGATGGCAAGGTCAAGTTCTTGAATAAACTGCCGGGCTGGCAATCGGCGTCGCGCTCGGCCAAGCTGCATCCATCAATGACATAAATTCAGGAGATTCAGCCATGCGCTGGTCAGCTTTCAGCCTGTTTGGCTTCCTCGGCCTCTTTGCCGCCATCCCTTCGGTGCACGCCGCAGGTGAGGACTATGGGGTGCTGATCATTTCCCGCGAGCGTCTTGAAGTAGCGACCTCTTGCGAGATCGGCGTGTACATTCAGGATCAACTGTCGGCACGGCTGTTCCAGGAACAAAGCACCTCATTTAACCTGCCGCCGGGCACCGTATCGTTGCGTCTTAAATTGCTGCCTGGGCAAGCGCCGGGTTGCAATCCAGGCTTGCTCGCACCGGGGTCGCAAGAAATCAAATTGCAGGCCGGTGATATTCAGAAGTACCGGATCGCGATGACGCGGGAAGGCATGTACCTCAAGCGCGCTGATCTCGGTTACTAAGCAAATTCATGTGGGAGCGAGCTTGCTCGCGAAAGCGGTGTGTCATGCAAAATGATATTGACTGACATGACGCCTTCGCGAGCAAGCTCGCTCCCACATTTTTTGTCTTGTGGCATTCTCAAGATTGGCGCTTGACCTTGCCAGCATGGCAAGGTTGATCCTGTAGGCAACTTCTACAGGGAGCGTGAACGATGTCCGAATCCATCACTTTTGATCTGCCGATCGCCGGCATGACCTGCGCCAGTTGCGCCGGGCGTGTCGAGCGGGCCTTGAGTAAAGTCAGCGGCGCCAGTGCCGTCAGCGTCAACCTCGCCACCGAACAGGCCCGAGTGCAAGCGCCCGGTGACAGCCTGCCGGCGTTGATGGACGCGGTTGAGCGCGCCGGTTACAGCGTGCCGCAACAGATCCTGGAATTGAGCATCGACGGCATGACCTGCGCCTCCTGCGTCGGTCGTGTCGAGCGCGCCCTGAACAAAGTCCCCGGGGTGAAAAGCGTCAGTGTCAATCTGGCCAACGAACGCGCTCACCTCGAATTACTCGGTCAAATCGATCCACAAGCCCTGCTCGAAGCGGTGAGCAAGGCTGGTTACAGCGCCAGCGTCTGGCAAGCCGAACACCCTCAAAACGATAACCAGCAACAGCGTCTGCAACGTGAGCGCTGGGCACTGATCTGCGCCATCGCCCTGGCCTTGCCGCTGGTGTTGCCGATGTTGCTGCAACCGTTCGGCATCCATTTGATGCTCCCGGCCTGGGCGCAATTCGCCCTCGCCACCCCCGTGCAATTCATCTTCGGCGCGCGTTTTTATGTAGCTGCGTGGAAAGCTGTGCGCGCCGGGGCGGGCAACATGGACTTGCTGGTCGCCCTCGGCACCAGCGCCGGTTACGGCTTGAGCCTCTACGAATGGGCCACCGCCGCCGGGCGCATGCCGCATCTGTATTTTGAAGCATCGGCGGTGGTCATCGCGCTGGTGCTGCTCGGCAAATACCTGGAAAGTCGCGCCAAACGCCAGACCGCCAGCGCCATCCGCGCCCTCGAAGCCTTGCGTCCGGAGCGGGCGATTCAAGTGATTGACGGCCGCGAACAGGATGTCTCCATCAGCGCCCTGCGTCTCAACGATCTAGTGTTGGTAAAACCCGGCGAGCGCTTCCCGGTCGACGGCGAAGTGCTGGAAGGCCAGAGCCACGCCGACGAAGCCTTGATCAGCGGCGAGAGCCTGCCGGTGCCGAAACAACCGGGCGACAAAGTCACCGGCGGCGCCATCAACGGTGAAGGCCGGCTGCTGGTGCGCACCACCGCCCTCGGCGCGGAAAGCGTGCTGGCGCGCATTATTCGCCTGGTCGAAGATGCTCAAGCGGCGAAAGCCCCGATCCAGAAACTGGTGGATAAAGTCAGCCAGGTGTTCGTCCCGACCGTGCTGGTACTGGCCCTGGCGACACTGGTCGGCTGGTGGTTGTACGGCGCGCCGCTGGAAACCGCGTTGATCAACGCCGTCGCCGTATTGGTGATCGCCTGCCCCTGCGCACTCGGCCTCGCCACACCCACCGCGATCATGGCCGGCACCGGCGTGGCCGCGCGCCACGGCATTCTGATCAAGGACGCCGAAGCCCTGGAACGCGCCCATGAAGTCAGCAGCGTGGTGTTTGACAAGACCGGCACGCTGACCTCCGGCACGCCGCGCATCGCGCATTTCAGTGCAGTCGACGGTCATGAAAATAATCTGCTGCAACTGGCCGGCGCCCTGCAACGCGGCAGTGAACACCCGTTGGCCAAAGCGGTGCTCGACGCCGCCGCTGAACGCGACTTGAGCGTGCCGGACGTCAGCGATAGCCAGTCGCTGACCGGTCGCGGTATCGCTGGCAATCTCGACGGTCGTCGTCTGGCACTGGGCAATCGGCGGATGCTCGAAGAAAGTGGCCTGAGCGCAGGTGAACTGGCTGAATCGGCGAAGGCCTGGGAAGCCGAAGGCCGTACGCTTTCGTGGCTGATCGAACAAAGCCCCGAGTCGCGTGTTCTTGGATTATTCGCGTTCGGTGACACCCTGAAACCCGGAGCGCTGGAGGCGGTGCAACAACTGGCCGCACGAGGTATCAACAGCCATTTGCTGACCGGCGATAACCGCGGCAGCGCGCGCGTGGTGGCTGAGGCACTGGGCATCGAGAACGTCCACGCCGAAGTGCTGCCGGCCGACAAAGCCGCCACCGTCAACGAACTGAAGAAAACCGGCGTTGTGGCCATGGTCGGCGATGGCATCAACGACGCCCCGGCGCTCGCGGCGGCGGACATCGGCATCGCCATGGGCGGCGGCACCGACGTCGCCATGCACGCGGCGGGCATAACGCTGATGCGCGGAGATCCGCGGTTGGTGCCGGCTGCGCTGGAAATAAGCCGCAAGACTTACGCAAAGATTCGCCAGAACCTGTTCTGGGCCTTCGTCTATAACCTGGTCGGCATTCCGCTGGCGGCATTCGGCTTCCTCAATCCGGTGCTGGCCGGCGCGGCGATGGCGCTGTCGAGCGTCAGCGTGGTGAGCAATGCGCTACTGTTGAAAACCTGGAAACCCAAGGATCTGGAGGAGCACCGATGAACATCGGCCAAGCGGCCCGGCAAAGTGGCCTGAGCGCAAAAATGATCCGCTATTACGAGTCGATCGGTTTGCTCAAAGCGGCCCATCGCACCGACAGCGGCTACCGGATCTACGGCGATGACGACTTGCACACGCTGGCCTTTATCAAGCGTTCGCGCGACCTCGGTTTTTCTCTGGAAGAAGTCGGCAAGCTGCTGACGCTCTGGCAGGATCGCCAACGAGCCAGCGCCGATGTGAAGGCGCTGGCGCGGCAGCACATCGACGAACTGAATCAGAAGATCCGCGAACTCGGCCAGTTGCGCGACACCCTGCAAGACCTTGTCGAACACTGTCAGGGCGACCATCGCCCCGACTGCCCGATCCTCAAGGAACTGGCGTCGGGCTGCTGCGCGCAACCCGCCCGCGCCTGAGCGCCAACGCCTTCACCGCCAGCAACGTGCCGAGGGGAATGCCGTGGAACAACATGACCACGGCACCCGGCGTCCACCATGAGTAGAACGGTGCGGCGATCAGCATGCCGACGCCGAACCCGGTCATTTGCAACAACGTCAAAAAACTGAAAATCGGCAGGCGCAAATGCTCGGGCTCACGTTGCAGGCGCGACATCAGGCCGACTTCGGAAAAGCCGTCCCCCAGCCCCGCCGGCAACGAAAACAACAGCAGTCCATACAGGCTGTGCTGCTGAAACATCAGGATAAAACCGCAGGACATCAACGCCACGCCGAAGAAAAACCGACGCTCCAGATGGATGTTGTCCGAGCCTTTCAAACGGCTGGCAATCCGCGCCCCGAGCAGTTTGCCGCTGGCCCACACCGCCAGCATCAGGCCCAGGGTTGTGCTCGCTGAATCCGGTGACAGCAGTTTGGAAATGATCGGGAATCCGACGTTATGCGCGGCGCTGCCCAAGGTGTCGGCCATCGTCACCGCGAGCATCGCAGCAACCACCGGGGCACTGCGTAAACCTTGCATGAGGGTCGACCACTCGCCGCGCTCGGGCTCTGGGTTGATAGTCGCAGGGCTGAAACGCAGCGGCACAATCAACAACGCCGCGAGCAAATAGGTCAACGCGTTCAGAGCAAATACCGTTTCGAAACCAAACCCCGCCACCAGCAATCCCGAGACCAGGCTGCCGCCGACCATTGCTGCGGAAGAAGCCGAGGTGATCCAGGCGTTGGTCTTGAGCAACTGCGACGGCTCGATCAGTCGTGGTAACTGACTGTTGAGACCGATGGCGAACATCGAATTGCCGAAGCCCAAAGCAAAGGCGATCACCGGCAACAGCAGCGCCTGCTGACTGACCGGCACGATCAACAACAAGCCGAGCACGCCAGCGCGCAATAGATCAAACGCAATCAGCGGCAAACGGCCGCTCCAGCGTCGATAAAACCCCGTGCCGATCAGACTGGCGAAAATCCCGCCACCCACGCGGCTGGCAAGGAAAATCCCCACGCTCATGGCGCTGTTGCTGAGCAGATAGACGTAGGTGGCCAGCGCGACCATGTTGAGGAAGGCGCCGAAATCGGAGATCAGCCGGGCAGTGATGATCAGATGGGCGTTGCGGGGGGTGGTCACATTCAGTCCTTGAGTGTAGGTTGGAGCGGTGGACAGTAGACGCGAATTTGTCAGGATCCAGAAGCCCCTCACCCTAACCCTCTCCCGGAGGGAGAGGGGACTGAACGAGTTGTTTGACAGAATTACGCCGACTTGGGGTATCGAGTTGAACTCAGGCTCTGCAAACAGTGGAGATCGGCTCCCTCTCCCCCCGGGAGAGGGCTGGGGTGAGGGCAGCAATCCATCTGACACACCAAAACCAGACATACACTCACAAAAAACCCGGCCGAAGCCGGGTTTCTGTTCAAGCAATCACTGCATCCACGGGGGTGGCGGTGGTTCGTCCGACTTGCCCTTCGGCTCGTCATCCGCCGCACGAATCGCTTGCTTGCGCTCCTCATCAAGTCGCGCAGCTTCAATTTCGCGCAGAATGCCACCAACATCCGCCTGCTCTTCCGGATCGTCAAACTCACCGGTCAGCACGCTGGCCGGATGCAAAGTGCCGGCTTCGTACAGCGCCCACATTTCCTTGGCGTACTTGGTCTTCTTCAACTCCGGGGCAAAACGTCCGAAGTAGGAAGCCATGTTGCCAACGTCACGCTCGAGCATGCTGAACGCGTGGTTGTTGCCCGCCGCATCGACCGCTTGCGGTAGATCGATGATGACCGGGCCGGTTGGCGTCAGCAGCACGTTGAACTCGGAGAGGTCACCGTGCACCAGACCGGTACACAACATCAGCACGATCTGCGAAATCAGGAACGCGTGATACTCGCGCGCCTGATCCGGCTCCAGCACCACGTCGTTCAGACGCGGCGCGGCATCGCCGTACTCGTCGGCCACCAGTTCCATCAACAGCACGCCTTCAAGGAAGTCGTACGGTTTCGGAACCCGAACGCCAGCGCCGGCCAGCCGGAACAACGCGGCGACCTCAGCGTTCTGCCAGGCGTCTTCGGTTTCTTTCTTGCCGAACTTCGAGCCTTTGGCCATCGCGCGAGCCTGTCGGCTGTTGCGAACCTTGCGACCTTCCTGATACTCGGCCGCCTGGCGGAAACTGCGTTTGTTCGCCTCCTTGTAGACCTTTGCGCAACGTAACTGATTGCCGCAGCGCACCACATAAACAGCTGCTTCTTTACCACTCATCAGTGGGCGCAGCACTTCGTCGACCAGACCGTCCTCGATGAGGGGTTCAATGCGTTTTGGAGTCTTCATCAGCTTTTATTGTGGGTCCTTTATTACCAAACACGCGAATGTCACTCGTTATACGGCAATCCTCGCGTCTCGGGGAGGGGTTGCCGACCTGTGAACCTCATGAATGCACACACTGTGCCGAAAAAAAACGAGCGCAGCGAATCATAGCTGAGCTGGTGGTAAATGTTGGTAAACGGTGTTGAGGGCATTTGCGACAGAATCTGACATTGGGTGTTCAGGCCCTTGCCCCTCACCCCAGCCCTCTCCCGGAGGGAGAGGGGGCCGACCGCAGGATGCTTAAGTAGTACATCGACCTGAAAGCACTTCGCTGAATCCATAATCGGCTCGATCATTCAGGTCGATGTATTACGCAAGACACCTCGGTCAGTCCCCTCTCCCCCCGGGAGAGGGTTAGGGTGAGGGGCTTTTCTAGCGCTCAATAATCGCAGTAACACCTTGCCCGCCCGCCGCGCAGATCGAAATCAACCCCCGCCCCTGCCCCGCCGCATCCAGCAACTTCGCCAGACTCGCGACAATCCGCCCGCCGGTCGCGGCAAACGGATGCCCCGCCGCCAGTGAACTGCCTTTGACATTGAGGCGACTGCGGTCGATCGAACCTAGCGGCGTATCAAGCCCCAGACGGGTTTTGCAGTACTCGGGATCTTCCCAGGCCTTGAGCGTACACAAAACCTGCGCGGCGAACGCCTCATGAATTTCGTAATAGTCGAAATCCTGCAAAGTCAGGCCGTTGCGCGCCAGCAAACGGGGTACCGCGTACACCGGCGCCATCAGCAGGCCTTCGGCGCCGTTGACGAAGTCCACCGCCGCTGCTTCGCCATCGCGCAGGTAGGCCAGAATCGGCAGGCCGCGTTCCTTCGCCCACGCCTCACTGCCCAGCAGCACCACCGACGCACCGTCAGTGAGCGGCGTGGAATTACCTGCCGTCAGCGTGCCTTTGGCGCTTTTTTCGAACGCAGGTTTCAACGTGGCGAGTTTTTCCAGGGTCAGGTCCGGGCGCAGGTTGTTGTCGCGGGTCAGGCCGAGAAACGGCGTCATCAGGTCGTTGTGCCAACCTTCGCTGTAGGACGCCGCCAGTTTTTGATGACTTTCGAGGGCCAATTGGTCCTGATCTTCGCGAGCGATATTCCAGGTCTGTGCCATCAACTCGCAGTGCTGGCCCATCGACAGGCCGGTGCGCGCTTCGCCAATGCGCGGGAAGTCAGGAATCAGGTGTTTAGGGCGCAGTTGAAGAAAGGTCTTGAGTTTTTCGCCGGTGGTCTTGGCACGGTTGGCTTGCAGGAGGATCTTGCGCAGGCCATCGCTGACGCTGATCGGCGCGTCGGAAGTGGTATCGACGCCGCCAGCAATGCCGCAATCGATCTGGCCGAGGGCGATTTTATTTGCCACCAGCAACGCGGCTTCCAGCCCGGTGCCGCAAGCCTGCTGGATGTCATAGGCCGGGGTGGTCGGTGACAGGCGCGAGCCAAGCACGCATTCGCGGGTCAGGTTCATATCCCGTGACAATTTAAGCACCGCGCCCGCCACCACTTCGCCAATGCGCTGGCCGTGCAGGTTGTAGCGTTCGATCAGGCCTTCGAGGGCCGCGGTGAGCATCGCCTGATTACTGGCCGCGGCGTACGGGCCGTTGGAACGGGCGAAGGGAATACGGTTACCGCCGATGATCGCGACGCGGCGCAGCTGACTCATGAAAAGCTCCTTGTTGGATTTCCAGATTCACATAGCCCCTGTGGGAGCTGGCAAGCCACCCACAGGGGCATTGGTCTACTCTGCTGTTCTAGCGTAGGCCTTATTGCGTGGATCGAACGATTGATTGCCGTGGGTAGTCCACACTTTGAACCCCAACTTCTGGAGAGCGTTCCATGTCTGACCGCTATATCGACTTCGCCAACTCGTCCATCGGCCATCGCCTGGTCGGGGCTTTGGGCCTGCCGTCGCCGGTGCGACTGGAGCGCTGGCAGGCCGGGCGCCTGCGGCCGGTGGAAGGTGCGCTGCTGATCGGTGGCGGGCCGCTGACCGAGCGCATCAATGCTTTCGCCAACCGTTTGACCGAGGGCATTTACCGTTACGGCGAGCAACCGGCGACGGCCACCGAGTGGATTCCGGGCCTTGGCCCAAAACTCAAAGCCGTGGTGTTCGACGCCAGTGACTTGCAGCACACCGACCAGCTCAAACAGCTGCGCGAGTTCTTCCAGCCCCTGATGAAAAACCTTGAGCACAGCGCCCATCTGGTGATTCTTGGCCGTGCGCCGGAAAGCCTGCGCGATCCGTTCGCGGCCAGCGCCCAACGTGCGCTGGAAGGTTTCTCGCGTTCGCTGGCCAAGGAATTGCGCAGCGGCGGCACCCTGCAACTGATCTATGTCGGCGAAGGTGCCGAGGATCAACTGGAAGGGCCGCTGCGGTTTTTCCTTTCGCCCAAAAGCGCCTTTGTCTCCGGACAAGTGATTCGCTTGACTGCGTGTGCAACACCGGTGACGGACTGGACGCGGCCACTCGCCGGGCGCAAGGCGTTGGTCACTGGTGCGGCGCGCGGTATCGGCGCATCGATTGCCGAGACCCTGGCGCGTGATGGCGCTGAGGTCATTCTGCTCGACGTGCCACCGGCCAAGTCCGATCTGGAAGCCCTCGCCGCACGCTTGGGCGGTCGCAGCATCACCCTCGATATCTGCGCCGAAGACGCTGCCGCGCAGCTGATCGAGCAGTTGCCGGACGGCCTCGACATTCTGGTACACAACGCCGGGATTACTCGCGACAAGACCCTGGCCAACATGACCCCGGAGTTCTGGGACGCGGTGCTGGCGGTCAACCTTAACGCCCCGCAAGTGCTGACCAAGGCTCTGCTCGACAGCGGCACCTTGCATGACGATGCGCGGGTAATTCTGCTGGCCTCGATCAGCGGCATCGCCGGTAATCGCGGGCAGACCAACTACGCCGCGAGCAAGGCCGGTTTGATCGGCTTGGCGCAGGCCTGGGCACCGACGTTGCAGGCGCGCGGTATCAGCATTAACGCCGTGGCACCGGGGTTTATCGAAACCCAGATGACCGCACACATCCCCTTCGGTTTGCGCGAAGCCGGCCGCCGCATGAGTTCGCTGGGCCAGGGCGGCTTGCCGCAGGACGTCGCCGAAGCCGTGGCGTGGCTGGCGCAACCGGGCACTGGCGCGTTCACTGGGCAAGCGCTGCGCGTCTGTGGCCAAAGTGTTCTGGGGGCATAGGCATGAGCATCGAATGGCACACGCTGGACCGCGAACCGAGTCTGCCCGGGCTGTACGCGCGGGCCGCGACACGGCGCAAGATCACTGGTACGCAACTGCCCGACAGCGGCTTGCGCTGTTGGGTCGACGTCGACGGCAATCGGTTGGCTGACTATCGCAAGGTCTGTGGTTGTGTCGACGATGGTCTGCTGCCGCCGACTTATCCACACATCCTCGCGTTTGCCTTGCAGATGCAATTGCTCACGGCCAAGGAGTTTCCGTTCCCGCTGCTGGGGTTGATTCATTTGCGTAACCGCATTCGCGTCTTGCGACCGATGGGCGGTATCAGTCGGGCGCAAGTCAGCGTCCGCGTGCATAACCTGCAACCACATCCAAAGGGGGCGACGTTCGATCTGTTGACCACGCTGGACGATCAGCTCGGGCCGCTGTGGGAAGCCGAAAGTCAGATGCTCTGTCGGGGCGTGAAACTCGACGGTGAGGCCGTCGAGCAGCACTGGGAACCGTCGCTAGCGCTGACTGAAGTGACGCACTGGAAAGCGCCGGCAGATATTGGCCGGCAATACGCCAAGGTGTCCGGTGACTACAACCCGATTCACTTGAGTGCGGCCAGCGCCAAGCTGTTCGGTTTCCCCACGGCCATTGCCCATGGTTTGTGGAACAAGGCACGCACACTCGCAGCTTTGGCGGATCATTTACCCAAGGCCAATCTTGAAATTACCGTGCACTTTCGCAAACCGGTGCGATTGCCCAGCGAGGTGACATTGCTGGCGAGCGCGGCTGGGGCCAGTGGTGAATTGCGCTTGGCGGGTGCCGGGGAACTGGAGCACATGGTGGGTGACTGGCAGCCAATTGCCTGATTGATCACCCATAAAACCTGTGGCGAGAGAGCTTGCTCCCTCGCCACAGGGGGTTCGCTTCACCAGGCGCCACTGTGGGCCTGTTAATTGTGTATATATCACTTAAGTTTTTCCGCGCTCTGCCCCCTTCTACAACAAATACCCAGCCTTGATTTTCAAGGCTTTTTTTTGCGCGTCTATATCGTGGGTATTAGTCCTTAGGCACTGCGCAGCACCCTATATATAAAGGCGTTAATACCAACTTGAGAATGGTGAGAACCCTGCCCTGGGCTGAGATTGACACAACGGACGAGGCATCACCGACAAAAGATCGGCGGGCCATCGAAGACAACGAACGTTGTGACAGGTGCAAGGAATACGATCATGAAAACTCAAAACGTGTGGTGCAAATCAGCAGTTGCTTTGGCATTGATGCTTTCCCTCGGCCTCACCGGTTGCAGCAGCGGCGGTGGCGGTCATAAGAGCAGTTCCGGCAGCTCTTCGCCGGACAGCACCGCCGGCACCGATGGGACGGGCGGAACTGGTGATACCGCCGGCACGGGTGGCACTGGGGGCACCGGTAATACCGGAGGCACTGGCGGAACCGGTGATACCGCTGGCACGGGTGGAACTGGCGGAACGGGTGGCACCGGCGGCGGCACCAATCCAACCAATCCAACCAATCCAACCAACCCAACAAACCCAACAAACCCGACCGATCCAACCAATCCAACGAACCCGACAGATCCGACCAACCCGACCAATCCAACCCCTTCGCTGGTGACCACCACCCTCGTGCAGGATGTCGGTAAAACAGTCAGCGGCGTCGGCGATGGTGTTGGCCAGATTGGCGACTCTCTGAGCGGCGTGCCTGTAGTCGGCGGCGTAGTGCAGAGCGCGGCGAACACCGCCGGCAACGTCGTCACCACACTGGGCGATGGCGTGACCAACGGCATCGGTAAACTGGCGACTGATCCCAAAGGCCTGACCACCACCGTCTCTTCGGTCGGCGGCGTGGTGCAGGATGTTGGCGACGGCGTGTCAGACCTCAGCGGCAAACTGGCGACCGCCACCAATCGCGTCCCGGTGGTGGGTGGTGTGGTCACCAAAGTGACTCCGCTGCTGGGTGGGGTCGGCCAAAAAGTCACCATGCTCGGTGATACGCTGACCACCACACTCAGTACGGGCCCCACCAGCCAACTGACTAACACCGTCGGTGGCAAACTGGTGCCGGTAATCGCCATGGTCGAAAGTACTACAGACAAAATCGGTAGCGCCACTGGCCTGGGCACTCCGCTTAAAGGCGTGATTTCGCAAGTCGGCGGCGCGGTGAACGGTTTGGGCGGCAAGGTCACCGACGCCGGTCATGGCAATGCCTTGACCAACACCCTCGGCGGTGCGCTAAGCAATACCGGCACAGCCGTCGGCAAAGCCGGTGGGCTGGTGTCCAACGGCACCGGTTCAGGTACGGGTGGTGTAGGTGGTATCGGCGGCGGTCTCGGTGGTGGGCTGGGTGGCACAGGCCTGCTGCAAACCGTCGGCGGCGCAGTGGTCAACGTCGGCGCAGGTTTGAATGCCGGCAGCACAAACGGCGTGGTCAGTGCAGGTGGTGTCACCGCGGGTGGCTTGGGTATTACCATCGCTTCGCTCAACACTGCACTTGGCGGATCGGGCACACCAATCACCGCTCCGACCTCACCGCTGGCCACCGTTGGCGCCACTGTGGGTGCAGGTCTGAACCCAGTCACCAGCGCGGTCACCAGCCTGACCCAAAATGTCGGCGCCACCACCGGTATCGGCGCACCGGTTGCCGGTCTCACTACCCAGGTCGGCGGCGCAGTCAGCAACATTGGCAACACGATCGCTGCCACCAACAACCCGGTCACTACAGCCGTCGGAGGCCTGGTCAGTAACGTTGGCGCTACCGTCGGAGCAGTCGGCGGACTGGTGAATGGCACTACCAGCGGCGGTACTACCGGCGGCACCACAAGTGGCGGTCTGGGCGGTGTACTCGGTGGTTTGACCGGTGCCCTGGGTGGCAACAAACGCTAAATTGCACCTGGCCGATTCGACGGCCTTACATACAGCGCCTACGCTTGGTTGAGGGCGGAAGATTCCCACGAGTCTTCCGCTTTTTTCTTAGGAAAAATCAGCCCTTCGCTGTGTTCTGACCATGGAGTGTCCTATGCGCGTTATGGCATCCCTGCTGTGCCTCAGTCTCAGTTCCACCGCCCTCGCCGACACCCTGCCCAGCTTTCTCAACAGCAACGAAACCATCCGCAACCTGCCCGTGCCCAATCTGCCGGCCGACGCCTATCGCCCCAGCGCCACGCCGCTGCAAGTGCCTGACCCCGGCGCCGCCACCGCGCAACCGTTGCTGATGGAGACCAAGATCAATCTCAGGACCGTGCAGATCGAAGGCGGGACGATTTATCCGCTCAACGAACTGGCCGAAGTCTACAAGCCGCTGATCGGCCACCAGACCAGCCTCGCCGACCTGATCGAAGCCACGCGCAACATCACCCGACGCTATCAACAGGACGGCTATCTGCTGTCCTACGCCTTCCTGCCGCAACAGAATTTCGACGACGGCGTGGCGCGAGTGGTGCTGGTCGAAGGCTACGTTCGTGATGTGCAGATGCAGGGCGATGTCGGCCGGGTCAAAGGCCTGCTCGATAAACTGGTGGCGAAAATCCAGGCCGAACGGCCATTGACCCGCAAAACCTTCGAGCGCTACACCACGTTGATGACGCGCATACCCGGCGTCACGATTCAGGCTCAGGTGCCGCCGCCCGGGACCACCGACGGCGCCACGACGCTGATTGCAGAGGCCAGCCGAAAACCGTTCACCAGCACGCTGAGCGCCACCGAAAACAACCGCAACGGCACACAAGCGTTGCTCGGCGTCAGCAGCAACTCGCAAACCTCCATGGGTGAGCAACTGACCCTCAGCGGCTTGTTCCCGCCGGGGGATGACCACGAACGTTACTATCGCCTCGACTACAGCCAGTTCCTCGACGCTGAAGGCACGCAACTGAATCTTTCTGCCTCGCGTTATCGCGCCGACCCCGGCACCGAGGTGCTGGTCAACAATGGCGGCCGCCTCGATACCCACCGCGAGAACGACCGTTACTCGATCGGTTTCAGCATGCCGTTGATTGCCTCCTCCAACGAACTGCTGACTGCCGGCTCGCGCCTGTA
Source organism: Pseudomonas sp. NPDC098747 (assembly GCF_044760045.1). Lineage (NCBI taxonomy): Bacteria > Pseudomonadati > Pseudomonadota > Gammaproteobacteria > Pseudomonadales > Pseudomonadaceae > Pseudomonas > Pseudomonas sp. NPDC098747. The sequence goes on from NZ_JBIWAL010000030.1 coordinate 35,924, forward strand.
TGCGGTCGATGACAAGACCCGTTACGACGGCATCAACTTTCCCTTCAGCACGGAGTTTCGCACCGACGTCCGCGCCCTCGCCTTCGAGGGCGACTGGCGCAAGGCCGATGCCCGCCAGTTGCGCATTCTCAGCGCTGGCGTCTATCAGGGCTTCGACAGCCTGGGCGCGCATACCAACTTTGACGACATCGACCTGGACTTCTTCCGCACCCGGCTCTCCGGCGTGCAAAGCGACAAGTTTTTCGATAACTGGCAAGGCGTGCTGTCGGCGGCGCTGTACTGGAGCGACGACACCCTGCCCGACAGCGAGCGCGCCGTGTTCGGCGGGCAGAATTTCGGTCGCGGTTATCCCGATGACCAGGCGTCCGGCGACAAGGGTTGGGGGGTGGCTTACGAGGTCAACTACAGCTTCAACCGCGACGGCGACTGGGTTCGAATCCTGCAACCGTACGTGGTGCTCGATCGTTCGCGCAGCTGGTTCAATGAATTGCCGGTACAGGCCAACAATCTGTCATCGGCAGCCATCGGGCTAAGGTTCGGCGACGCCAAGTACTACAACATTGCGTTGGAGGCGGCGAAGGCGATGTCGGATGAAGCGCTCGATAGTCTCGATCGCAAGCCGCGGTACAGCGTCAGCTTCAGTTATCAGTTGTAGGGGGGACAGACCAATTTGCGGGCCTGACAGACCGCCATCGCTGGCAAGCCAGCTCCCACAGATCATGCGCCAGTCTCATATAAGCGCGGATCCTGTGGGAGCTGGCTTGCCAGCGATGAACGATGACGCGGTGAACCTGCGGAACAGATCAGCCCCCCGAACCGCTGTCGACCTCCCCGCCCTCGGCCTGATCGAAATACTGCGGAATCTCATGCAGGTAGCTTTTCAGCCAGCGCTGCATGGCCAGTTCCCGTTCAGTCGGCGTCTGGGTTTGCACGATCGGCGAGGCCACTTTATTGCGGCTTTGCAGCAGCAGCCAGCCTTCGGTTTCCTGTTGCTGGGCCGAGGCAGGGCCGGCGTCGATGGCGTGGCTGGTCAGCGGCAGTGCCAGCAGGCCAACAAAAAAAATAGCGGTTTTCATCGCGGTCTCCTTACTTGAGCATCGCCGTGACGGCGGCGGTGGCCGGGCTCGGCACTTTGAGTTTTTCCGCGCGGCCCTGGGCTTCGCCGAATTGCGCAGGGCTCAGGCCGAGACGGCTGACCAGTTCGGCGGCGCGGTTCCAGTCGTTCTGATACAGCAACAGCGTCACCAGGTTCAGCGCCGCCAATTGGTCGCTCTGCTTGAGCTCCATGGCGGTGAGGAATTCGAAGCGTGCGTCTTCAATGCGCAACTGATTGAGGTAAACCACACCGAGATCATTGCGGATTTTTTCGTCAGTCGGCGCCAACCGCGCGGCACGTTGCAAATGCGCCTGCGCCTGACCGTAGTCGGACCTGGCCGCTGCCAATTGACCCAAGCCATGTTCCGCCTCGGCAGCCAGACACGAACCGAGCAGGCTGCGATACAACGGCTCGGCCTCGCTGCGACCGAGCAAGCGATACACCTTGGCCTTGCGCAAACGCACATCAGCGATGTTGTCCGGCAGGCTTTGCAGGTTGGCGAGGCTGGCGTGCAGTTTGCCGTCCTTGGCCATGTCGTCGGCGAGGTTCAGCGACAGCTGTTGGTCGGAACTCAACTTGGCGCAACTGGCGTTGTTGGTCAGCGCTTCCCACGGGTTTTGCCCGGTGTTGGCACAGCCACCGAGCATCAGCAAACAGACACCTGCAATCATTGCTTTCATCACCACTCCTTCAAGCACCCAACGCCTTGGCCAAGGCAGTGAAGCCCGGGCCGGCGAGGACAATCAATAACGCCGGGAAGAGAAACAGCATCATCACGACGGACATTTTTGCGGACATTTTCGAGATGTATTCCTGCAGGCGCGTCAGGCGCCGATCATCGAGCAGTTGCTTGAGCGACAGCAGCGATTTCATCGCGCCGCCGCCCTGATGCAGCAGTTGCTGGAGGATCACGCAGGTGTCGGTGAACTCGTCGACCGCCAGCAGTTGCGTGGCTTTGTTCAGTTCTTCGCCCAGCTCAAGGCCTGAGTCGACGCGGCTCAACACCAGCCGCAGTTCCTGGGTCAGCACCGGCAACAAGGCGTGGCCTTCATGACTCAATACGCGCAGTGCCTGCTCCACGGCCATGCCGGATTCGAAGAGGATGCGCAGCAGCGGAATGAACGTGCCGATCTCGCTGGCCAGTTGTTTTTGCCGCCGGGCCACGGCAATCACCAACAAGCGCTTGGGCAACAGGTAGCCGACGCCAAGTGCAAACAGCGGCGCAATCCACTGTTTTTCCACGGCCGGGAAAAATACCGATTGCAGCAGCACCGTCAGGGCCAGCAGCAACAACGGCGAGCCGATCTGGCAGGCGGCGAACAACGAACGCTGTCGGGCGCTGCGCCAGCCGAGACGGTTGAGCAGGGCCTGGGTTTCGTTGTCGAGTTTGACACTGCGCTGGCCGACCTTGCTGTCGCCGAGCACTTGCAGCAGGTTGCCGAAGCGATTCTGCCGCAGCAGGTCGCCCTCCAGCCGACGGCTGATCTGCTGGCTGCGGCGGCGCTGGTCCAGCAGGCTGAAAAGCAGCAACAGCGCGGCGCCAAGCAAGAGCGAGGCGCTGATCATCAGTGGCGTCGTCATAGGCTGCGCAACATCCGCCAGAGCAACAGACTGCCGATCACCTGCATGCCGAACGCCGTGGCCAGCATCCGCTGCCCGGAGGGGTCGTGCCACATGGCGACCAGATAAACCGGATTGGCCATCAGGAAATACCCGGCCATGGTAATCGGCAGCAGGCCCAGCACCCACGCAGTGAGGCGGGTTTCGCCGGTCATCGCGCGCAATTGGCGCGCGGCCTGATCGCGCTCGCGGATCATCTTGATCAGGTTTTCCAGCAGCTCGCTGGCGTTGCCGCCATAACGATGATTGACCTTGAGGCCGAGGGCGAACAGACGAAACTCATCGCGCTCGTAAAGCTCTGCCATGTCCGACACCGCATCCGGCAGGCTCACGCCCAACTGCACGTTGCGCTGAACCCGGCCCATGGCGTCCTTGAGCGGAAGTTCACTGGCCTCGATGGCACCGAGCACCGCATCGGCGAGGGTGCGCCCCGACTTCAGGCTGCGCACGGTGTGGTCGAGCAGTTGCGGCAGTTGTTCAATCATTCGCCGCAGCCGACGTTGATATCGCCAACTGACATACCCGCGCAGGGCAAGCGGCGGCACCACGAACAACACCAGCAAGCCGATCAGTCCCGCCAAGGCAAAACCGATGAGCATCGCGAAGGACCACAGCAGCAACCAGAGGCCGATACGCTCGGTCGGCCGGCCCAGCCCCGCACGCAGAAACGCGCGTTCGAGCCCCACCCAACGCGGCGCCTCCAGCGCTAATTGCGGTTGTCCCTGATTAAGCCGATCAAGCACCCGCTCGGTCCCGCCCTGACGCCAGCCGCTGTAGAACAGCCGCAGCGACAACCCCAGCAAGGTCAGGCAAATCACGATCAGCAACAGCGGTTTAAGCATGCTGTGGGCCCTCAGTGCGCGAGCAACGGTTCGCGGCGCAACTTGTCGCCAGCCGGGTTGACCGCCTCGCGCATGAAGCCGAAACCGGTGCGGCGGTCGAGACGGAACAGCGTATTGGTGACGTAGACGTCATCGCGCACGCCGACCACTTCCACCACCTCGCTGACACAGCGACGGCCGTCGGGCATGCGCGTCAGTTGAATCACCACATCCAGCGCGGCGCAAATCATCTGGCGCAGGGTGCGTTCGGCGATGGTGCGCCCGGTCAGGCCGACCAGGGTTTCCAGACGCAGCAAGGCATCCTGGGCATTGTTGGCGTGCACGGTGCTCATCGAGCCGTCGTGACCGGTGTTCATCGCCGTCAGCACGTCGACCACTTCAACACCGCGAATCTCGCCGAGGATGATCCGGTCGGGACGCATGCGCAGGGCGTTGCGGATCAGGTCGCTGGCTTTCACCTCGCCATGGCCTTCGGCGTTTGGTGGTCGGGTTTCCAGGCGCACGACGTGGGGATGGCCGAGCTGCAATTCGGCAACGTCTTCGATGGTCACCAGACGTTCGTTGGGATTGATCAACTGGCTGAGGATGTTCAGCAAGGTGGTTTTGCCGGTGCCAGTACCGCCGCTGATGAGGATGTTGCAGCGCTTGCCCACCGCCTCCTGGATGAAGTCGAAGATCGCCTGATCGATGGTTTGCATGGCCATCAGGTCAGTGCTCTTGAGCATGTCCTTGCGAAATTTGCGGATCGACAGGCACGGGCCGTCGAGGGCGATCGGCGGGATGATGGCGTTGACCCGGCTGCCATCGGGCAGCCGCGCATCGACCATCGGCGACGACTCATCGAGACGCCGACCGAGTGGCGCGAGAATGCGTTGCATCACCCGTTCAACGTGGTGTGCATCAATAAAGCGCAGGTCGCTCAGGTGCAGCACGCCGTCGCGTTCGATGAACACCCGGTGCGGGCCGTTGACCAGAATCTCGGTCACCGCGCTGTCGCGCAGCAATACCTCCAGCGGACCGAAACCGGTCAGCTCATCGACGATTTCTTCAGCCAGGCGCTCCATCTCATAACGGGAAATCGCCAAGTGCAAACGCGCGATGTATTCGGCAACCTTGTCGATAACGAACTGCGAGAGCACCTGCCGCGAGCCCTCCAGCAGGTTTTTCCCCGACTCTTCGATGGCGTCGATGATGTAGCGGTGCAGCACCAGTTTCAGGCCGTCATGGTCGGTGTTGCCGGTGGCGGGGCGCTGCGACCCGCCGAACAGTGGTTCGCCGTTCATGAGGTACCTCGCAACCGGTCGAACCAGCTCGACTTGGGTTTGGCCAGGCCTTCGGAGCGTTTCGCCAGGCGTTCGCCGAGGGTACGCAGGCTCTGGCTGATGGCTTCACGCGGGGCCAGTTCGAACAGGCTGACGCCCTGGTTTTTTGCGTTGAGACGGATCTCCGGGCTGTAGGCCAGCACCGCGATCACTTCCAGGCCGAAGGTCTTGCCGAGGGTTTCGGAATCCGGTGCGACGTTGCGCAAGTAGCGATCCACCAGCAGCCGGCCGTGGTCGAGTTTCATGCCTTTTTCGCGCCACAGATTGAGCACCGCTAGGTTGCGCCGACAGTCGAGGACGTTCTGATCGGTGTACCACAACAACTTGTCGCAATGGCTGACGAACGTGCGCAGCGCTTCGCTGTCGGGCTGGCCGGTCAGGTTGACGACGATGTGCTGGAAGTGTTGGCGCAGGGCGCTGAGCAGCATATACAACTCAGCGGCGCTGGTGCGCTCCAGCGGCTCGTCATTACTGGCGTAAGCGAGAATGCGCAGGCCAGCTTCGGCGCTGGTGAAGGCGCTGTCGATCAGGGTCGTGTCGAGCCGCCGCAAGTGCCTCAATGCATCGCCGAAATGAAACGAACTCTCAAGCCCGAGCAAGGCCAGGCTGTCACCGCGCGGCAGGCCCAGATCGAGCAACAGGGTTTGCTGACCGCTCTTCTGCACCACCAGCGCCATGTGGTTGGCGAGCAGTGCGCCGTCGGCGTTGCTTTGTACGCCGTAGAGCACGGTCAACCCACCGAGTTGAGTGCTCGGTGTCACCGCTGGCAGACGTTTGCTCAGGCGTCGAACCAGGCCTGCGACTTCACTGGAGCGCGAACCGTAGGCGACAAAATCCCGCGCGCCGGCGCGCATTGCGTTGAGCACCAACTGATTGTCCATGCCGTCACCGAGGGCGACGATGGCGAGCATCGGCTTGGCTTCCAGCACCCCTTCGATCAAGGCGCTTTGCGCCACCAGATGATCGCGGTCAAGCCCCACGAACACCAAGCTGGCGAAGGTCACATCGACTAGCGCCAGCAACTCGTCAAGACTGCCGCCACCGGCACTGACCACCTGACCGAGTGGCGCCAGCGCGCCTTGCAGCCACTCAAGATCGGTGTCGTTGCGGGTGATGGCGAGGAAGGTCTGACTCAGGCTCTGGCTCATTGCGATAACCCGCTGCGTTTATCGAAGTTGCCGTTTTCGAGGAAATACAGGCGATACCAATTCGGGTCGTAGTTGCGCAGTTTTTCCCCCGGCAGCGAAGGCAGCGGCGCATTGGCGGCCAGTGGCTGCACCAAGTGCGGAGTGACGATCATCAGCAACTCGCGCTCTTCACGGTTGATCGAAGAGTTGCGGAAAAATGCGCCGATGATCGGGATGTCGCCCAGGCCAGGAAACTTGTTCACTTCAGAGGCGTTGCGCGTGCTGATCAAACCGCTGATCACAAAGCTTTCTCCGTCGGCCAGAGAGATGCTGGTGTCGGTGCGGCGGATGGTGAATGCCGGCACGGTGGTGCCGCCGATGGTCACGCCATTGTTGTAGTCCAGCTCGCTGACTTCCGGGGCGACTTTGAGGGCGATGCGGTTGTTGCTGACCACGGTCGGGGTCAGCGTCAGGCGGATACCGAATTCCTTGTATTCGATGGAGTAGCTGTTGCTGTTGGCGCTCGGCACCGGGATCGGAATTTCACCGCCCGCAAGGAAGCTCGCGCTCTGCCCGCTCAACGCCACCAGACTTGGCCGCGCCAGGGTGTAGGCGAAACCGCTGCCCTCCAGCGCATTGACGATGCCAAGGAATTTGCTGCTGCCACCGCCCCAGACAATGTTGAACGCATCGTTGACCAACGGAATGCTCGGTCCAATGATCGGCACCGTACCCGGCCTGACTCCGGTGCCTGGCACCGTGCCCGGACCGCCGAACAGGAAGTTGTTGGAGCCTTTACCGTAGATCGACGTGCCGGCCTCTTTCAGTTTGGTGCGGCTGACTTCGACAAAACGGATGTCAGTTTGCACTTGAGAGGGAAGATTCGGGTCATCGGCCGGCAGTGCAACAGCGGTCATCGCCGCGCTCGCCTTGCCCTGCACGAACACCATGCTCTGGCGCGGCGCGCTTGCGCAGGCACTCCAGATCATCAACGTGGTGGCGCCGGGCGCGACGCCGGTGAGCAACACGCCTTGATCGCCGGTCACGCGCACATCGGCGATTTTCGGGTCGCCCACCGCCACCCGAGTGATTGGCACGGGGGATTGCAGCGCCTGTTGCAGGCCTTCGCCGACTTCCAGCGTTGCTGGCAACGGACCGAGCGCGGCGCAGTTGCCGGCCGCAGCGACGGCAGTGCCGATCGAGGCAACGCTCAGCAGCGAGGCGCGTAACAAGCCGTTGAACAGGGGCGTAAAGCATTTGCGCATGTAAAGGCGTCCTTGCTCTGATCAGGGAGTGGGTTGAGCGGCTTCGGCACCGCGAATGACTTCCACGGCAGGTTTTCGCGCAACCGTTTGGCCCGCCACCGCGAGTGGCCTGGGCGCGGGTGTCAGGGACAATTGACTGAATTCAAGCAAGCCCCGGCGCGGTGTATCGAGCCGGGTCGCCACATCGTTTTCGCCGGCCCAGTATTTCGCCAGTTGCTGTTCATCGGCGCTGCGCACCGCGAGGCGCAAGACACCGGCGCCCGACGCCAGCATCAAACGGCTGAGCAACGGTTCCGGCACGGCGAGCACCACGCTGCGCGCGGCCATACGTTGTTGTTCCTGTTTCAGTCGTTCTTCGTCGGTGCGCGCGGGGCTGGCGGGTTGACCCTCGTTGGTCAGGCCCATCTGACTGCCGACGACCAGCACGCGCACCGCTGGCACCACCAGTTGCGCCGACGCCTGCGAGTGGTTTTCGTCCTTGCGCAGAAACAGCAGCACATCGACGTAATCACCGGGCGCCAATTGCCCACCGGCGTTAATCACTTCATCCACCGCCACGGCCAATGCGCGTTCACCGGGGCGGATCATTCGTGCCAGTTGACTGCCCGCTTCGAAGCTTTCTTCAGTCAACCAAGTGCCAGCGCTCAGGGGGCGCCACGGCGTGCGGCCAACAACTTGCTCAACAGTGCCAAGGCTGCCGGCGGGGGCAGTGCGCAGTTTTTCCACTGCGACGTCGGCGGCGGTGATTTTCACGAACGGCGCGATATCGCGTAGCAGCACCACCACGGGTTGGCGGGTCGGGTCTTCAACCGCTGGCGCTGGCGCGGCGTTCGGTGATACGACAGCGACAGCAGCGGGCGCTGCGACCGGTTCGACGGCCGGTTGACGGCTTAAAGTCAGCCCCCAGTATCCGGCGATGATGGCACCCAGCAGAAGCAATCCGGCCAGACCCAAAGTGACACGACTGTTCATGACGGCTCTCCCTTTCCTGCTGCGTTGTGTCTTTTGCAATGACCCGTGACTTCCATCGAGACAAATTCGCGTTCAGGCAGCTATGAACAAGTAACTATTTCGCTATTTGACGGTAGCGCAGCGCGAACAAAACGCCATTAAACACACTCAAATATCCGCGAAAATCAGAGGGCTAAAGCGCCAAACGTCGTTTTGTGCCGTAAAACGGCGCACTACTACTAAAGCGTTAATTCGTTCTTACAGTTGTTGGGGCGGGAAATGCCGACAATGCTGATGCTGGCACAGGGAAATCATGTTGCGAACGCGCAACACCTGGCGTGCTCAAGGAGAATCTTCATGTCGTATTCCCGCGCTGTTGCAAAAATCAAATCGCAGATCACTTTCTTCAAAGGCCTGGCCAAAGACACCGAGGGTGCCTCGGCCATCGAATATGCGCTGGTGGTTGGTCTGGTGGCGCTGGTGATTGCTGCGTTCGGTGGCGGTATCGGCACTCAGGTGACCGCGATCCTGAACGCGATCCAGACTGCGTTGACCCCAACCCCTTGATCGAACCGATAACTTGTCAATGCGGCCATTGGGTTCTACCGTCAGCACTCAGTCCATTGCAGGTGTTGCCTATGAACTCTTCACACACTCCACGCCAGCAGTTGCTCCTCGTCGACGATGAAGAGGACGCACTGCTGGAGCTTGCGGAGTTGCTGGAGGGCGAAGGCTTCACCTGTCATACCGCAACGTCGGTGAAACTCGCCCTGCACCACCTCACCTGCCATCCCGATATCGCACTGGTGATCACTGATCTGCGCATGCCGGAAGAAAGCGGAATGTCGCTGATCAAGCGACTGCGTGAACACACCTCGCGTCAGCATTTGCCGGTGATCGTCACGTCCGGGCATGCGGACATGGAGGATGTCAGCGACATGCTGCGCTTACAGGTGCTGGATCTGTTCCGTAAACCGATTTATCACGTGCGCCTGTTGGAAACCCTCGACAACCTGTTTCCCAAGTCCAAGGCTTCTATCGGTTGAGTTGTTGGCGGAAAAGGTGTGTGACCCCGCGCATTGGCAGGGTCGGCAGAGGTCAGTGCGCGGTCACGCGTTGACGTCCCGAGTTGCTCGGTGACAACGCCAAAGCCAACTGGGTGCGGTTGTGCATATGCGTCAGGCGCAGCACTTGCGAGACGTAGAGTTTTACCGTGTTCTCGGTAATCCCCAACTCACACGCGATCTGATAGTTGGTCTGGCCTTTGCCTACCAACCGCGCAACATCGAGCTGACGTGGCGACAGCTGATTGAAAATCGCCGGTATTTCCAGCCCTTCCACATCACCCGACGCTTCGTTACTCACAGGCCCAGGGCCGCGGCGGACTTTGTCGAGGTCCTGGTAAAGGTCGTCGATCGACTCGGAAAGGTATTGCAGCTTCTGATTCAGATGGCCCAACTGTAAGGTTTTCTGCCGCTCTTGCAGTGCAACTTCCTGGCGTTGCAGACCTTCGAGCAGTTCGTCCAGATCAATCGGTTTCTGGTAGTAGTCGGCAATCCCGGCGCGCAGTGCCTTGATCACGTCCTGCTTGTCGGCACGACCGGTAAGCATGATGGCTTCGAAAGCTCGATGCTTGCCCGACAACCGTTGCAGCTCCTGCACCAGTTCAATGCCGTCCATGTCCGGCATATGCAGGTCGCACAACACCAGGCCGATGGCAGGGTCTTCAATGAACTGCTCAATCGCCTGCCTGCTCGATTCGCAAGGCACACAACGGTAGCCGCTGCTCTCGAGGAACTCGCAGAGTTCTTCGACAATCAGCGGTTGATCGTCGACCACCAGAACCTTTATTGCAGACGTAAGCTTGTTCACTCGCCACTCCATGCCCAGGCCAAAGGCTGACCGTTCCTGTACTTACAGCGCAATGCTGTACAGCGTTGATTTGAAAGTAGACGCACTTTCTGACTATGTACATAGCAGTAGTGGCAAGCGGCGACTAATGGATCCAGAGCAACGTCAGGATTGTTCCTGCCAACACGAACGGTGCAAATGGCAGCTTTTTTGACATTTCAGGGCTCATATATCGAAGATGATCTCTAAGCCCTTGACTCATATGCAGCCAGAGTTTTGGCACCAGCAGTATCCACAGGGCACTTGTCAGCGCCGCACCGATAAACGCGCCGAGCAAGTGTGCACCGTCTGTCGCAAGGGCCAAGGCTGTCATTAGTTTCACATCGCCTGCGCCAAAACGTTTCAAGATATAACCGGGGAGAGTGAGCGCCAGCGCCAGCAATACCGACCAGCCACCCTGCGACGCTTCGGCACCGAGCCAAGTGTGGCCGGTCACCAGCAAGTACCCCGCAGCGAGGCTGCCGACACCCAGGGTCAGGACGTTGCCAATATGCCGTTGCCGGGCGTCCTGCGCCGCGCATAGCGCCAGCCAGATCAGTAGAACAAAGCTGTGCATGCGGTAAAAAACGTCCGTTTTGGCCGAATGATTCTATGCTGATACTACGTAGTGAATGTCAGGGTAGACGCAGTCATGAAATCCGGCCTCCCCCGTAAGCAGAAAGGCGCCGTTGCCATCGAATTCGCCTTGGTCTTCATCATCTTTTTTGCTGTGTTTTATGGCCTGGTCAGCTACAGCTTGCCGCTGTTGCTGATGCAGTCGTTCAACGAGTCGACGGCCGAGGCTGTGCGGCGCAGCGTGGCGCTTGATCCGGCCACTGCCAATTACCCCACGGTTGTCACCACCACCGCCAGAACCGAACTAGCCCGACAGTTGGCCTGGCTACCCGGCGCCTTGAACTTCAACGCCACCTCAGACAGCACCATCACTTATGTCGGTGGCGTGCTGACTGTGACCATCAACTATCCCACCAGCAAATTGAATCAGGCGCTGCCGTTTCTGGTGCTGCCGGGGATCGGTTCGGTCCCGCGCCTGCCAGCGACACTGAGCGCCTCGTCGAGCCTGCAATTTTGAGTACTGGTGACAAGCTGTTCGCCCGCCTGCTCAATCGACAACCCGGCCCCCCTCAGTCTCTGGACATTGCAGTGGTGCCAAGCGTCGGCTTGCAGCTGTATCTGGATGACGAGGGCCACGTCAATCATTTGAGCGGGCCGTTGCGCCATCTGCTCGCGCAACAAAGGCCCAGCAGCCATACCGCGCCACTGCTGGAATATTTACTGCCGCACAGCAGCCTTGCGGTGGAGGGGCGACCGGCCGACTGGCAAGGACAACTGCTCGACCTGGATTTTTTCAGCCTCGCTGGCCCGCCGTTGCATTTGCGCGGCTGGGTACAGGCGCAAGGTGACGGCTGGCTTCTGCAATTGCTGGACATCGCAGATCTGCTCAGCGAACGGCAACAGGCGCGCAGCCGTGAACAGTGCCAATGGCTGGCCACACAGATTCGCGATCAATTACGCATGGGCAGCCTCGCCCGCCTTCCGCAGGTGCTGAGCGAGCAGTTGCAACGCTTGGGTCAGCACTTGCACATTCCCAGCCTGGCGGTGGCCCTGCTCGATGAGCAGGGCCAAGGCTGGCTGATTCATCAGCACTATGCGGCGCCCAATGCTCCGCAGGTGTGGCGTGATCAGCAGCGCCTAGGCACTGGCCTCGACAGCCTCAACGGCGCTTTGCCGCAACGTTTGCTGGCGAGCGAGCAGCCGCGCTTGAGTGCGCTGCTCGGCCCGAACGAAGGTTTTGCCGTGCCCTACCGCGACGCTCAGGGCGTGGCCGCGTGGCTGTTGTTCGCAAGCTATAACGCGCCGCAACAGGCGCCCGACCTCACTGATCACGACTGGCTGCTGTTGGCCGCCGCCGTGGCCGCGCCGTTGCTGGAGCGTCTTCGCGAGCATCGCCATCATCAACAACTGGAACGTCTGGAAATCCTCCAGGCGCTGCTCGGCACTGGTTGGTGGGAAGTCAGCAGCGCCAGCGCCGAAGTGCAACTGGCGCCAGCACTGGCGGCGAACCTCGGCTTGCAGGCCGAGCGGATCTCGATTGAGGACTGGTTCAGCCACGTGCATCCCGCCGACCGCGATGAGCTGCGCAGCCATTTGCAAGCCCTGCAGGATGACGGCACGCCGCTGGAATTGTGCGTGCGCCTGCAAACAAGCGATCAATCGTTACCGCTGTGGTATCGCCTGCAAGGCCGGTCGCTGGGCATCGGCGCCGAGCGCCGGCTGGTAGGGTTCATGCTCGACATCAGCGACATCAAGAATCAACAGCAGCAGGCCGCCGCCGCCCATGCGCGACTGGACAACCTGATCGCCAGTTCACCCGCGGTGATCTACGTGCAGCGCTACGTCGAAGGGGCGCTGCAACCGACGTTTTTCAGCGCCAGCCTGCAACCCTTGCTCGGTTGGAATCTGGCTGACTGCGCCGACGGTCGACTGGTGGAGCACGTCCATCCCGAAGACCGTTCGCGTTATTTCGAGCGCACTCGCCAGCTGTTGCGCGAGGGCTCGGTGAGCGCTCGTTATCGGGTGCTCGACCGTCAGGGCCAGGCGCACTGGCTGCTCGATGAAGCCAAACTGCTGCGCGACGATCTCGGTCTGCCCGTTGAAGCGGTGGGCCTGTGGCTGGACGTCACCGAAGCGACCCTCGCCGCCGAGCAGGTCAAGGCCAGCGAAGAGCGTTACCGGATTCTGGTCGAAGATTCGCCCGCGATGATTTGCCGCTACCGCCCGGACCTGACGCTGACTTTCGGCAACCGGCCGTTGGCGACTTATCTGGAGTGCGCGCCAGAGCAATTGCCCGGGGTGAATCTGGGCAGTTGGATGTCCGACGAACAACGCCAAGCCTTTGTTCAGCGCCTGGCGCAATTGACCCCGGAACTGCCGGTGAGCACCGCCGAAATCAATCTGCGCCTGCCCGGTCGCGAGCATGCGTGGTGGGTCTGGTCGGATCGTGGCGTGTTCGATGAACTCGGGCAACTGGTCGAGGTGCAGGCAGTCGGCCGCGACAACACCGAGGTGCGTCGCTCGCAGCAGCAGCTCACACAAAGCGCAAAAATGGCCACCCTCGGCGAAATGGCCACCGGCCTGGCCCACGAAATCAATCAGCCGCTGAACGTGATGCGCATGGCCATCGTCAATGTGCTCAAGCGCTTGAGCAACGGCGATGTGCAGATCGACTATCTGACCGACAAGCTCAATCGCATCGACGCTCAGGTGCAACGCGCAGCGCGAGTAGTGGATCACATGCGCGTATTCGGACGCCGCTCGGAAATCGAACAACACCCCTTCAACCCCCTCGACGCCATTGAAGGCACGCTGGCGCTTTTGTCGGAAGGCCTGCGCGGCAAAGGCGTCGAGTTGCGTATCGAGGAGGCTGGCTTCCAGGTCGAGGTGCGCGGTTACGTCGATCAGCTTGAGCAAGTGCTGATCAACCTGATGGTCAATGCCCGCGACGCCCTGCTCGGCAAGCGTGAAGCCAATCGCGACTTCCAGCCGTGGATCGCCGTGTATGCCGAGTGCGACGAGTATGTCGTGCGGCTGTGGGTCGAGGACAACGGCGGCGGCATAGATCCGCGCCTGCTGGAACGTATTTTCGAACCGTTTTTCACCACCAAACCGGTCGGTGTTGGCACCGGTCTGGGCTTGTCGGTGAGTTACGGCATCATCGAGAACATGGGCGGACGCCTGAGCGTGCGCAATGGTGAACAAGGTGCGCGTTTCTGTATCGAATTGCCGATTGCGCGCGGCGATTAAATCACCAGATAGGCTCTGCCAGTCTGCCCGCAGGTCATGTTGGCGCCGACGTCGACGGCCATCAGGTTGATGCCCAGACTGTTGAGCAGGTTGTTGAGCAGTGGGTCGAGCAATGGCGAGATCAACCCGGTCACCACGGGCAACAGGCGATTGGTGACATCGCTGATCAAAGACGCCACACCCGTTACGATGGCGCCTAGCGGATTGCTACCTATCGGTCTGTAGACGATCAGGTTGATACCCGCCAAGGTACTCGACAAGCTTGTGACAATATTGGTGGTCGGTGCCGCTGACTGAATGCTCGGCGGCAATTTGAGGTTGGCCGGGGTGGCGAACGGCGTGCTACTGGACAACAGCAGATCCTGCGTGTTTTGCGCAACGCTGGTATCAAGCTTGATCCCGATTCCTCCGGCGCCGTATTGCACTCGGGTTGCGGGATTGCACGTGCCGATACCAAGAATCTTGTGACACGTAACAATGCCAAGATCAATCAGGGGCAGCGGCGTGACCGTCGGCTCGGCGACCGACGAGAAAGCGTTGGTCGGGTCGATTTTGCCGAGTTTGAGATCGGCGATAGACGTAATGGTGTGGGCGGTCAGGCTTTTCGTACCCGTGCTGCCGGTCGGGCAACTGTAATCGGTGACATAACTCTTCGCGCCGCCGGCATCGAGTGCAATATCGATTTGCGGGGACGGCAGTAATTTCGGATCAAGCTGTTCGCAACCAGCGCCCAGCAAACAAAACACGGAGTTGAGCGTCTCCACCAGATTCAGGCTCAACAGCGCATTCAGGGTCGGGGTCAATGTGCCCACCAATCCCAACACCGCATTGGTCAGCCCTGTCACCCCGGACAGCACCGGCAAATTGACTGACAACATCGTGCGAATCTGCGCCGTACGCACAAAAATCCGGTCCGGCCCCAGCGGGTTGGCCTTGGCTCGTGCCGGGTCGCCGATCGCCGAGAATTGCGGTGGCTCGATCACTTTCACCCGCACCGTAACGTTCGCCAACCCCAGCACATTGATCGGCAACGTCGCCGCTACCGCGCTCTTGCTGTTGGCCAGTTGCACCACGCCCTGAATCAGTTGCAGCAGTTGCAGATTGGCATCCAGCCCAGCCGCTTTGGTGCCGGTCTGCAATTGCAGAATCTCGCCAAGTTTGACCGGCGCCGCGTTGATTGCTGCCACTTGCAGTGCACCGAGCGCGGTGATTACTTCGGCGGTCGCGCCATTGAGTTGCGCCACTGTCGCGGCGGCTTGAATCAGTTGCGTGACCGAGGCTTGAGTGTTGAGCAATTGGGTGTAGTTACCGGCCGCGACATTCAGATTAATCGCCAGTTGATCGAGGTATTTGAGCAGGTTGATATCAGTTTTCAGCAGGCCATCCCAGCCCAGCGCAGTGAGATTGACGTTGCCACCAAGCAGCCCGGAAAACAGCGGATTGAGGATGTTCGACTGAGCGGTATCTATGCTTGCCAAGGTGCTGCGAATGTTCAGTTGGGCGACCGGGGGCTGCGGTTTTGCGGCTACGGCGGAAGCATTCAACGTGGTGTTCCGGCTGACCGATGCCCCCGAGAACAACGCGTACACACCACTGGAGAAACTGGTGGTCACCGTGCGACTGGCCGCGACTTTGACCGCTGCCGACTGAGTCGCATCAGCGGTGAACGTGCGCATCCCGTCGGCGCCGGTCAGCAAAGTGCCACAGCTGGTCGCAAGGGTATTGGTGGTATCGACGGAGTATCCATTGCGCACGGCGCTTTGCCCGGCGTAAGTGGCCGCCGTCAGCCCGGACAGGCAATGGCCACCGCGACTGACCGCCTCCAGGGCGGCGTTATCCACCACGCGCTGCAGTTTGCGCTGCTCCATGTACAAGCGGCCGGTATCGACCACCAGCAACATCATCAACACCGCAAGACCGAGGGTCAGCGCTGCCGTCAAGCCGATCGCCCCGCGTTGCTGGGCCGGACCGTTGAATTGCGAACGAGACGACATGGCGCACTCCTTTGCCGGCGCACTGCCGAGCGCTACCTCCATTGGTGGATTTGAGTGTAGACGGGGCTGGGCGAGACCGCTGGCAACAAGCCAGTTCTGTCACCACAAAACACTGTGGGAGCGAGCTTGCTCGCGAAGGCGTCTTGTCAGTAAAACTGATCTTGAATGACACACCGCTTTCGCGAGCAAGCTCGCTCCCACAGCGGATTTGGGGTGGGGCAAAAAAATGGGAGCTCAGTGGCTCCCATACTTGGCAGATTTTAGCGAGGTGGATAGTTGGCGAGGATGCGCGCCACAGTCTCGCGAATGGCGCTACTGCGATCCTCTGGATTCGGCCTGCTGGCGAGCATCTGCTCATCACTGCCGCGCCACACCAGTTTGCCGTCCTTGCCATCGAGCAGGTCGACCTGGAGGGTCGCGACCTTGTAGGTGATGTTGCGGGTTTCGTTGTACATCGGCGCCCCCCAGTAACCATTCCATGGGCCACCCCAACCGCCGCCGTAATTGGTCGTCACTTGCTGCTGGCGATCCTCGACAATCAAGTAAGTCTGCACGTTCAGGTCACCTTTCGCGCCAGCCGCAGCGGGACGCAAGCCGCGTTGATCGAGCTGATCGGTCACGGCCTGGCGAATCCTTTGTTCGGTCAGGTCGCTCTTGATCCGTGGATCATCCGGGCGATATTGCAGGGCGGGATCTTTCCAGCTCCAGCTGCGATAGGCAGCAAAGTCGCGGCTGGCATCGAAGTCATGATTGACCTGGTTGGAGGCGCAGGCGCTGAGCAGCGCGGCCATGGCCAGTAAAGCGAGACGGCGGAACATGGGTTTTCTCCACTCGTAGGCAGGAAGCTAACTCGGAGGATACGCCGACATGGCCTTTTCCACAGCCTCGCGAATCGCATCGGTGCGATCGATCTGGCTGCCCTTGTTGGCGGTTTCGGCGCTGGCGCTCCACACCGGTTGACCGGTCCCGGCGTCGAACAGATCGACCTGCACCACCACGACATGTTCCTGATAGGTACGGACGATCGGTACCGTGTTGTACATGCCGTAACCGCGTCCATAACGATCATAGCTGCCATATCCGCCGGAATAGCCGTAATCGTCCCGCTCCTGACGCAAGCGGGTTTCCAGACGCAGGTCGGCGGTGACGAACAGGTCAGCCGGGCGATTGTCGTGCAACGGCCGTAACCCACGCTGATCCAGCGCGTTGCTGACCGCTTCGGCCACTTGTGCCGAATCCGCCCACGCCGTGCCCGGCGGCAGTTGCCCGTTGAGCCAGGCCCAACTGCGATAGCGCCCATAATCACGCGGTGGTGCAGGATAGGCACTGCGGTCAAAGGTGTTGGCAGCTTGCGGTGGCGCCGGCGGCAAGGGCCGTGACTGCGCCACATACGGGTTGCTGCCCTGGCAGGCAGCCAACCCCAGACAGATCAGCAATAACCCGGATTGAGCTTTCATGTCGCGCTCCGATCAGATCGGCCGGCAGATCCAGTGCAAGTAACGCCCAAGCCCGGCGAAGCTTGGGTGACGACGGTGGGCGAGCTCCATCTCGAGTAAATCCCCGAGTTCGACACGGGCCTGGAATTCCACCGGCATGTAGTCGTGGAAAACCCGCACTCCGCTTTGGCTTTCGACCTGCCACAAGCCTTCGAGTTGCGTTGCTAGTTCGCGCGGGTCTAGGGGCTGCTGCGGGGTCAGGCTCTGCTTTTCGCCGGCCATGACGTTCTTGCGCATCTTCTTGAAATGGCCCTTGAGCAAATTTCGGTAAATCAGCGCATCGCGGTTGTAGAACGCCAGCGACAACCAGCCGCCGGGCTTGGTCAGCTGGTGCAGCACCGGCAAAATCGCGTGGGGCTCGGCCAGCCATTCAAGCACGGCGTGGCAGATCACCAGATCGTACGGTTCGGTAAGCTGGCCGAGCAGTTCCTGCCACGGCGCCTGAATAAATGTCGCGGTTTGCCCCGCTTCGGCGAAACGCTGGCGAGCGCCTTCGAGCATCGGCTCGGCTGGCTCGGTAAACGTCACGTCGTGCCCGCGTTCGGCCAGCCACAGCGACATATGGCCCAGACCACCACCGATATCCAACACGCGTAGCGGGCGATCCGGCAGCGCTTCGGCAAGATCAGCCTGCAACACTGCGAGGCGAATGGCCCCTTTGGCACCGCCATAGATTTTTTCGGCGAAACGCGTCGCCAACTGATCGAAATGCCGGTCGCTCATCAGCTGAACCGCCGTTCGCTGTCGGCGAGTTTGCTGCGCACCACTTCATTCATGTCCAACCCCAACTCGCTGCACAGCAGCAACAGATACAACACGATGTCGCCGACTTCCTGCCCCGCGTGCGCGAGTTTGTCCGCCGACAACTGGCGCGACTGGTCTTCCGTCAGCCACTGGAAGATCTCCACCAGTTCGGACATCTCGACGCTGGCGGCCATAGCAAGGTTTTTCGGGCTGTGAAATTGCCGCCAGTCATTGCGATCTCGAATGGCGTGCAGGCGTTCGGTCAGTTCAACAAGGTTCATCGGGTTCTCCTGAAGGCGTATAGCTTCGGGCGGAAGTCCGGCGAAGGCAAGGGTCACAGGTGATCTATTGTGGGAGCGAGCTTGCTCGCGAAGGCGGTTAATAAGATAAATGATGGGCTGAATGACACACCGCATTCGTCGGATCGCCGCCCGGAGCAAGCTCGCTCCCACAGGGATTGAGTAAACCTTCTATGATGCAGGGAACTCGGCCACCTGCGTTGTGGCCCAAGGCTCAGCTCTTTCATCAGGATGCACACATGCAGGTAGAAAGCTTTTTCGAATGGCTCGGCCAGGCACTCGGTTCGATCATCCGCTTTATCGTCGATGGCCTCAGTGGTTTGTTCAACATACTGAGCAACGCTGGTGGCAACTTTGTCGACGGCCTGGCCAAGACGCTGGGGATGGACACTTCGATCATCAGCATCATCGCCCTGATCCTCGGATTGATGCTGTTGTGGTCTGCGATTCGCGCGTTCATGAATGCGTCGATCATTGCCGGGATTATCTGGTTGTTGCTGGGGTTGTGGTTGTTGAGCTGGATTATTCATTAGACCTCTAGAAGCCCCTCACCCTAGCCCTCTCCCAGAGGGAGAGGGGACTGACCGTGGTGTTCTCTGGCTATACGCCGACGTGAAATACCGAGCCGAACTCAGGTTTGAAAAGCATAAAAATCAGCTCCCTTTCCCCCTCGCCCCCCTGGGGGAGAGGGCTGGGGTGAGGGGGTTGGCTCTTACAGTCGCAGCAAATCCGCAGTGAGTCGCTACAATGCCCGCTCCCCCAAGGAGCCCGCATGTCCAACCTGATTGCCGACTGGCGCGACCGCCCGACTCACCGCAAGGTCTGGGTGCTGGCTGCGCCCATGATCCTTTCCAATATTTCCGTGCCGCTGGTGGCGCTGGTCGACAGCACTGTCATCGGCCACTTACCCCACGCCCATCAACTGGGCGCGGTGGCGGTCGGCTCCAGCCTGTATACCTTTCTCGCCTGGGCCATGGGCTTCCTGCGCATGGGTACCACCGGGTTCGCCGCGCAAGCGGCCGGGCGCAGTGATGGCGCGGCGTTGCGGCAAATCCTGTTGCAAGGCTTGCTGCTGGCAATGGGATTGGCGCTGGTACTCGGCACCCTGGGTGTTCCGCTGAGCGGCGTCGCGTTGCACTTCATGCAGCCGTCAGCGGAGCTTGATCAGCTCACTCGCGAGTTCTTCCACACCCGATTGTTCGGCCTGCCCGCCGCGCTGGCCAGTTATGCGCTGGTCGGCTGGTTCCTTGGCACCCAAAACGCGCGGGCGCCGTTGGCGATTCTGCTGACGACCAATCTGATCAATATTGCCCTCAATCTGTGGTTTGTCATCGGCCTGGACTGGGGCGTGGTCGGCTCGGCCCGCGCCTCGGTGATCGCCGAATGGTGCGGCGCCCTGGTCGGCTTGCTACTCACTCGCAAGGCATTGCGCGCCTATCCCGGCCATATCGCCTGGGCCGCGCTGAAGGTATGGCAGAGCTGGCGACCGCTGCTGGCGGTCAACCGCGATATCTTCATCCGCAGCCTGGCGCTGCAATCGGTGTTTTTTCTGATCACGGTGCAAGGTGCACGCCTCGGTGATGCAACGGTCGCCGCCAACGCGCTGCTACTCAATGGTTTGTTGCTGACCGCTCATGCTCTGGATGGTCTGGCGCACGCGGTCGAAGCCCTTTGCGGACACGCCATCGGTGCCCGTGATCGCCTCGCTTTGCGCCGTTCACTGGTGGTCGCCGGTGGCTGGTCGCTGATCGCCAGCCTCGGCTTTGCCCTGCTGTTTCTCCTGGCCGGGCATTTGTTCATCGAGATGCAAACCGACATCCAGAACGTGCGCGACACCGCGTTCGTGTACCTGCCCTACCTCGCCATGCTGCCATTGGTTGCGGTGTGGAGTTACCTGCTCGACGGTCTGTTCATCGGCGCCACCCGCGCCCGGGAAATGCGTAACGGCATGCTCATGACCGTGGTTTTACTCCTGCCATTTGCCTGGGCACTGCAAGGCTTAGGCAATCACGGTCTGTGGATAACGTTCCTGTTGTTCATGGTGTTGCGCAGCCTGACGCTCGGTGCACAAGCCTGGTGGCTGAAGCGCAACGACGGCTGGTTCAACGGCGCCGCTCACTGAACCGGCGTGTGTTTGATGAAGCCGACCACTTGATCGAGCACCGGCGCCAGTCCACGTAATGGTCGCGACAGCGTCGCCACCAGCGTTATGTGATTGGGCCGCGAATAGTAGAGATCCTGCGTTGGCACCCCGACCGCGCGCAGCTTGTGCGCCAGGCCGCCGGTGTTGCGCGTCGGGTTGACCAGGTCATCTTCGCTCGCAGCGATCAGCAGCGCGGGTGGCGCGCTGCGACTGACATGATTGATCGGCTGCGATTGCGGCGGCGAGTCAGGCCAGAAAAACACCGGGCGCACAGCGGGATTCTTGATCGGTAGAAAGTCGTAAGGCCCGGCCAGACCGATCCAGCCGCGCAGATCCGTGGGGGACATGCCCACCGCCTCGAGCAGATCGCCGTCCAACGCCAGCATCGCCGCGTTGTAGCCACCCGAGCTGTGCCCCATCAGGTACAAACGCTGTGGATTGCCGGAAAACTCGCGGATGTGCGCTTTGGTCCACGCTACCGCCCGCGCAGCGTCCTCCAGAAACAGCGGATAACGCACCTGCGGATACAGTCGATAATCCGCCACAACCGCGACAATCCCCCGCGACGCCAATGCCTCGCCAACAAAGTTGTAGTCCTCGCGTGCACCGCTGTTCCAGCTGCCACCGTAGAAAAACACCACGACGGGCGCATCCGGCAATGGGTGACGCGGCACGTACACATCAAGCTTCTGCCGGGGGTCGTCGCCATAAACAATGCCCACGGTTTTGTCGTAGGTGTTGTCCGGCGTCAGCGCATTGAGCAGCTTGATCGGCGAACACGCACTCAGCGCCAACAGCAACAAACCACCGAGCATCGCACCGAACCCTTGCCGGAAAAAACCTGCCATACGCGCCGAACCTCACGTCAAAATTGATCGCTGCGCAACTGGCGCCGCACATGGTCGAGCCGCTCTTGCTGGGTCAAATTCTGCGGTGGCGGCACCAGCACCGCACGCGGATGCTGTAAGCGTAGCCATAACCAGCCTTCGAGCACGGAGCGGTCGCTGAACCCCAGCGCCAAGCCTTGTTGAACATGGGAGGCCATCGCCGCGTAATCGGTTCCCAGCGATTGGCACCAGCGCCAGATGTGCTGCTCCAGCAGGCAGGTTTGCAGGCGCTCGCGCTGTCGCCGAGTGAGGCTCTCTTCGATGCTCAATGGATCGACGGCCAGCCCCGGATTGCGCAACTGCTGCCAGCCCTGACTGCCGATGGCGCAATCGGCCCAAGTGCCACCGAACCAGTGCAACAGGCGGATAGGCCCGAGCCAGCGGCTCAGTTCCACGGCGTCACAGGCGTCGAAAAAATAGCTCGCGGTCTGGCGGTTGTAATAGCTGAGCAATGCTCGATGGCTCAATCCGAACGAGACCGTGAGCATGCGCTGCAAGTGGCTCAACAGTTCCTGCGCCGACGCTTCGCTACCGAGCAACAACCCCCGCCAGGTATCGGGGTCACTGTGACACAACGACGTCAGCGCCGGACTGTCGCGCATATCGACCAGCACGGGGCCGTGTTCGCTGACCGGCGCAAACTCGGTGCCGTCGAACAGTTTGAAGCTTGGTAGCCCGGCGAAGCCTTGGCGCAGAGTCGTCAAGGCCCGCGCTGCATCCGGGCCGTCGAGCAACAGCCATTGCGCGCTCGGCTCCAGCGCCACGCCGCTCATCTAGCGCTGCTCTGTTCAAGCGTGGTGACCAGCCGACAACTGCAAACCGCCTCCGTGCAATGGTTGAAACTGCCGCCTCCGGGAATCAGGCACAACAGCAGCAATGGCTCGCCAGACGTCAGCATCTGGAGCAAGCCTTCGCTCACCAACCTGTCCGGTAGCGGCGGCGTTGGCTCATCGTTGATGGGCGCAGCAGCGACCGACGACTGTAAAACGCCGCTGATCATTGGCTGATCCGGGTCGCCCTCAAAGAAGCTCACCACCACTTCGACGCCATCGCTCAACGCCGCCATCGGCGCCTCGGCCAATGCCGGCGCCAGCGGCAGCCAACAATGACTCGGCGCCGCACCTTCACCCTGATAAAGCCAGTCGAACTGCACCGCCACCGGCCTGAAACAGTCGGGTTGCGGTTCGTCGACGGTCACCACCCAGGCCCGTTGCAGGCTGTGCATGCGCAGTCGCGAGGGCGCCCTGACTGGCGCCGATGACGGCAACTGCGTTGCAGCAAACAACCGGTTGGCGTACGGCAGATCAAGGGACGGATCAGCGCTGTGTTCGATTCGGGTCAACAACCATTGGCGATTGCATTCGGGGAAAGGGTGCCCGACCAAGCGCAACCAATGCCCGCAGCGCAACGCCGCAAGATCACTGCGTCCTTCGGCATTCGTAGCCTGCCGCAAGCCATGCGAACAAGCCTGCAACGCTTCATGCAACCGCCAATGGCGCATGGCAGGACAGGCACTGCGGTCATCGTGTTCGCCTTGATACAGCGCAGCGCCGGCCAGCGGAAAATGCGCTGGATCATCGCCCAACACCAGGCAATGCCTGTCGTGTGCATGCTCAAAGAAATAGTGAATCCGCGCCTGCTCACACAAGCGTTGCAGCAGTTGCAGGTCCGATTCGCGGTATTGCGTGCAGAACGTGCGGGCCGGGTAGTCGCCATGTAATTCGAAGCGTCGCTGGGCTCCGACGATTCCGTGTTCCCTGAGCACCTGGTCGATGATCTGTGGTACCGAACGGCCACTGAAGATCCGCTGGCTGATGCGCAGATCAAGGCAACCGAGTTTCGGCCCCAGACGGATCCGGCTCAACCGCGAACCGTGCCCGTGTTCATGCTGAACAAGGCTCTGCAACTGCCCGTGCACACCCTCCCCCGACGGTCCGAAACAGAGGAACGCCGAACGATAAAGCAGGCCGGCGAGATCCAGTTGCGGATCGTCGATCAACACATCGATTTCGAACGCAAAAGGTTCGCTGAGGGCTTCGCTACCGGTAAAGGCCAGGACTTCGAAAGGCTCGGACAGGCCCGCTACATCGAGACGAAATGACGACTCGTTGACTGGATCGAACATAGGCGGATCTCTACAGGAGGGGCGGTCGGCGATTCTCGCCGAGAGCCATGGCCGAGTAGAGAGCTGAAGTACAACTTAGGAAATGACCTACGCGAAAAGCAGACCGGATGACTTTGCTGACCGGGATAGCCAAACATATCGCGAAGTTTTTGGGATATGTCCTACCGGGTTATCCGAATTCTCCACAGCATTGGGGAAAATTTCAGACAACCCGGCGAGACAGCAACCTGGTCTCAGGAAGACAGGTAGGAGGAGCGGGTCAGGCCCAGACGCAAGGCATCGAGGAATTGCGTGCGCTCGCCGGCACTGATGCGGGCACTGGCGCACTTGTCGCGGTAGTGGGTCATCAGTTCTTCCGGCGACAAGTGCACATAACGCAGCATGTCTTCGATGGTGTCGTGAGTTTCGATACCCGCGTGGTACACGCTGCCATCGGCGTTCTGATAGATGTTCACCGAGTCGGTGTCACCGAACAGATTGTGCATGTCACCGAGGATTTCTTGATAGGCGCCGACCAGGAACACGCCCAACAGATAGTCCTCGCCTTCGTTCAAACCGTGCACCGGCAGGCTGGTTTCGATGCTCTGCTCGTCGACGTACTGGTTGATCTTGCCGTCGGAGTCGCAGGTCAGGTCTTGCAGCACCGCGCGGCGCAGTGGCTCTTCGTCGAGACGGTGCAGCGGAATGATCGGCAGGACCTGATCGATCGCCCAGGTGTCCGGCAGGCTCTGGAATACCGAGAAGTTGCAGATGTACTTGTCGGCCAGCTTGTCGTTGAGCTCGTCGAGCACCTGACGGTGCGAACGCTGACGGGCTTTGAGCGAGTTATGCAGGCGGCGGCACACGGCGAAGTAGCACTGCTCGGCCAAGGCTTTTTCAGCCAGGGTCAGCTTGCCGTCGGCATATTGCGCAGCGACGTCGCTCATGTAGTGGGTGGCGCGCCAGTAGGTTTCGGTGACCATTTCGATGTCGGTCGGGCCGAGCAGGTCAACCAGCCACTGCACGGTTTCCGGCAGGGACTCCTTGTTTTCGATCTGCGGGATTTCGTCGTTGTGCTTCTCGACGTCGGTCACCTGCACCACCAGCATGGCGTGGTGCGCGGTCAGCGAGCGGCCGCTTTCGGAGAAGATGTGCGGATGCGGCAGGCTCTGCGCGTCGCAGAACTCCTTGAGCATGCCGACCACGACACCGGCGTAATCGTCCATGTCGTAGTTGATCGAACTGGCGTTGCGCGAGTGCGTACCGTCGTAGTCGACACCCAGACCGCCACCGACGTCGATGTGATCGACCGGCAGACCAAGATTGCGCAGCTCGCCGTAGTAACGGATCGCTTCCTTGAAGCCGTGCTGATAATCGGCCAGGTTGGCGATCTGCGAGCCCATATGGAAGTGCAGCAGGCGAATGCCCTGATCCAGACCGGCCGCGCGGAAGCGCTCGACCACCGACAGCAATTGCGCCGCCGACAGACCGAATTTGGATTTCTCGCCGCCCGTGTCCGCCCACTTCGACGAAGCCAGCGACGACAGACGCACGCGCAAGCCGACCTGTGGCTTGACCTTGAGCGAGGCCGCTTCTTCGATCACCAGCGCGACTTCGGATTCTTTCTCGATGACGATGAACACGTTGTGGCCAAGCTTCTGACCGATCAGCGCCAGGCGGATGAACTCGCGGTCCTTGTAACCGTTGCAAACGATGGTGCCGCCCTTCGGCGCCAGCGCCAGCACAGCCAGCAGCTCAGGCTTGGAGCCGGCTTCCAGACCAATGGAGACGTCTTTGGTGGCGATGATGTTCTCGATCACCGCTTCTTGCTGGTTAACCTTGATCGGGTACAGCGCGGTGTACTTGCTCTGGTACTCCAGACGCTCGATGTTCGCATCGAAGGCGCCGGTCAACTGGCGTACACGGTCTTGCAGGATGTCGGGAAAACGGACCAGCAACGGCAAGGACAAACCGCTTTTGCGCAGTTGGTCGACTTGCTCGAACAGGTCGATAGGCGAGCTGCTCGGGCCGTTCGGACGAACTTCGACGCGACCGGCGTCATTGATCGCGAAATACCCGGCCCCCCAATGGCGAATCCCGTAAACACTGCGGCTGTCCGCAACTGTCCATTGGCTGCCATCGTCTTTGCGTGTGCGTCTTACGGACATCGAAGTCCCCTATGAAGAAGTCATGAAGCGAGGCCTTGAGTTCAGGCCGGCGCAGTCTAAAGAATGAAAATGACGATTTGTCAGCGCGGCGGTAGACCGCGCTGACCGCGTGGAGTTTAGAAACCGGTCATGAACAGGCTCTGTGAAAACCATGGTGACGATGCCGGCGCTGAAACTGTTCAGAACCGGATCAAGCCGTGGTGGCTTTCACAGAGGCTGCTAGCCGCCGGATTTCTTCGCTTTAAACCCGTGCTTGATCAGTTCCGCCAAGAGTAGCTCGACATGATCGCCCTGGATTTCGATGATCCCGTCCTTCAACGCCCCGCCGGTACCGCAACGCTTCTTCAACGTTGTCGCCAGCTCCTTGAGCGCGTCTTCGGCCAGCGGCACGCCGGTGATGGTGGTCACCGTCTTGCCGCCACGGCCCTTGCTCTCGCGACGCACGCGGGCAATGCCGTCACCGGCGGGTATCAGGGTTTGTTTGCAGATACAGGCGTCCACCGGCTTACTGCATTCCGGGCAATGACGACCTGCGTCGGTGGAAAATACCAGACCGCCAAGGGCGGCGAAGGATGCGGCTTTTTTGGCCACCGGCAATCCTCTTGGGAGGACAAAGACTGATCGCAACCTTGGGCAAGGTTATCGACCGCGAAGCCCCACTCAGGCAGGGGCAGCGCTACTGCACCGACGCTTCAACAAAAGCAGGTCGGTGCAGCTTGAAAAGGTCGCGCAGTGTAACGGCAAAAAAGCCAATTGCTAAGTGCCAATCGGCGCCAATTTATGTGTTCTTTGCGACGTCGCTTCGCTGCGCCTTCAGATAGCGCTTCAGAGCGGCCAGAGAGTCCGGGCAATAAGGCTTTTGCTGGATTTCCTGCATGACCTGTTCGACCGGAATAAAGCGCGCTTCCAGGACTTCTTCCGGCTGCAATTTCAGCGGTCCGTCCCACACGGCGGAAAACGCCGAACACCACAGACGGTTGCCAGTGTCCTCGAAGTAAAAATGATCGTGAGCGGTGAGTTCCACACCGCTCACGCCCAACTCTTCCGCAAGCTCTCGGGCAGCCGACTCGGCGTAGGTTTCGTTGGCCTGCACCATACCGCCCGCTGCCACATCCCAATAACCCGGGTAGATCGCCTTGCTCAAGGTGCGCCGGTGCACACAAAGGTCACCGGTGGAATTGAACAACATGATGTAAGTGCCGCGACCGATCAGCCCGCGTTCGCGCAAATCAGCACGCACCAAAGCGCCAAGCAGGTTGTCCTGCTCGTCGACCCAGGCGATTTGTTCGGCATCCGAGGCGGCGCGATGGGCCGCCTCTTTGGCGTTTTGACTCATGTATCAGCCCTGGTTGAGCAGTTGACGCAAGTCGATGACTGCCGCGTTGGCCCGAGAAATATAGTTGGCCATGACCAACGAGTGGTTGGCCAATACGCCAAAGCCGCTGCCGTTGAGGATCATCGGGCTCCAGACTGGCTCTTGCGAAGCCTCCAGCTCACGGATGATCTGACGCACGCTGACCGTGGCGTTCTTCTTCGCCAGCACATCAGCGAAGTCGACTTCGATGGCTCGCAGCAAATGCGACAGGGCCCAGGCCTGACCACGCGCTTCGTAGAACACGTTGTCGATCTGCATCCACGGGGTTTCGACGACTTCTTCGTCAAGCTGCGGCACTTGGCCGACAGCCGGGACTTCGGTTTTCAGCGCGGTGTTGAGTTTTACGCGGCCGACACTGGCCGACAGCCGTTGCGACAGCGAACCCAAACGGGTGCCGACATCGCCGAGCCAGTTATTGAGGTTGTCGGCGCGTGCGTAAAACAGCGCGTTTTTCTGCGAAGGGTCAGACAGGCGTGCCTGATAGCGGCTCAGCGAGTTGATGCCTTCCTGATACTCGGACTCACTGGACGGCAGGATCCAGCTCTTGTTGTCGAAGTTGAAACGCGGTTCGGCCTTGGCCAGATCGGAATCTTCGGCCGATTGCGATTGCGAACGGGCGAAGTCTTTGCGCAGGGCACGGGTCAGGTCACGTACCTGGACCAGTACGCCGTATTCCCAGCTCGGCGTGTTGTCCATCCACAGGCCTGGGGGAAAACGGTCGTTGGAAATGTAACCGCCCGGTTTGTCGAGCAAGGTGCCGGCAACGGTCTTCAGGGTTTCGACCGTGGTGTAGCCGATCACCATCTGCTTGCCTTCTTTCTCGGCGGCCAGTTGCGCGTTTTGCGCCACCGGGAATAACGCCGGTTCCTGGCTCCAGTACCAGCCCAGGCCAATGGTCACCAGCAAATAAATACCGAGCAGAGTCGCCAACGCACGGCTGAACAACAGCCCGCCGACATAGCTGCGGGCGGCCGACTTGGGCTCGGCGGCACGTTCAGGCGCGCTGCCCGCGCGGTTTTTCCAGTCCAGCATGGCGATATCCTTTCAATCACTTGGGTTCAACGGTTCGACCACAACCATACAACAACGTGCCAAGGCCGGGCACCCGTCGCCGCGCTTATGCGCAAAAAAGCAGCCAGGTGTTGCCCGTGAGGGTAAGGGTAGACGCGGAATCAGCAGGGCGGCGGCTACACAATCGAATCAATATCCAGATGGAATGGCGCGCCGACGGCATACCCTCCGGGCGCGGACCGCATGAGCTTGTGCACGAGCATGTTCGGCGGATCACGACGATGGGCCAGAGGTGGCAAGTGCGCTACATGTTTGACCAGTTCGCTGACTTCAACCTGGTAATAGGCGTTGGTTTTGGCGAGGTCCCTAGCGGGATTGGCTTGGGTGCGCACGCCTGACTTGTTGAAGAAACGGATTTTCTCGGCGCGTACCTGGAGGTCGGTGATGGGGAGTGGGTAGTGCGGTCTTGCTCTTAAATCTTTATAGAGTGCTTCTGTTCCTTTGAAGGGCTGGTTTAGTTTGAGCACTACCGGACCGCAGTAATGGTTTTCGACCTTGCCGGATCCCGATGCGTCCAGTTTCCCTACGTAGACGGTGTCTTCATAATCGATGATCTCGTACGTTAAGCCGGCGTAGGGTTTGCCATCACCAAACTCGTCCACCAATTGAAAACTTGTTGAATGACCACGCAAAGGGCACGCATGGATGTTGCCCTGCATAAAGGCTGCATCACGGGCCGCCAAAGGTTCAATGCTCATGGGGTCTCGTCCTTGTTTTCCGTACAGCCGGGGTAAATGGTGCAAACCCGCTCATCCACCATTCTGAATGTGCTGAAATCCTTGTAGTTACCATTGCAATAGGCACGCTGATCCTCAAAGCCATCACCCATGCAACGTTTCCAGCCACCGGGAACTTGAACCCAGGTGTCACCCCATGCGGGTGCTTCCTCATCTGACAACCTGATCTTGAGCCTTACGGTTATTCCCGCTAGCTGGGTCAGCGTGTAAGCCGTGAACGGACGACTTCGGCCGACATTGCCCTGCGCATCCATTGTTTTGCAGGTCAACAGCTTGATCAGGTAACGCTCCGGCCCCACCGTGCGAAAAGACCACATGCATTCACCAAAGAACTCACCTGTGCCGTCATCGCTGAACGTCCCCATGTGTCGCTCCAGCAACTCCGGACGAACGGCAAATGAGGCGTAGTCGAAGCTGCTATCGCTTCGTTCAGGGCCAAAAATGCCGATGACCTTGATCTCCACATGGTTCAGCGCCAGCGGACAGCCGCTTACGGTTCTGTACAACTCAATCTCGGAAACGTCCCTGTAAGGCCTATCGATCCTATTGAATCCAACCTGAGTATTTTTCCCTCCCGGCACAGTGCACGTTTCTCCCTGGGCTGGCAGATAAGTGGCTGTCAGGCCGTAC
Source organism: Pseudomonas sp. NPDC098747 (assembly GCF_044760045.1). Classification (NCBI taxonomy): domain Bacteria; kingdom Pseudomonadati; phylum Pseudomonadota; class Gammaproteobacteria; order Pseudomonadales; family Pseudomonadaceae; genus Pseudomonas; species Pseudomonas sp. NPDC098747. The sequence continues at coordinate 65,510 of NZ_JBIWAL010000030.1, forward strand.
TTGAAGTCAGGTGGCAAGTCGGGAGCGAAGGTAAAGGTTTTGGGCTTGCTGACAGCCGAACACCCCAACGCCAGCACGACGCAACTGCTCAGTGCAAATCTTTGGGCAATTCGTTTCACATTCGAAGTATCTCGCCGCCTGGACAGAACTTTCTGATCCGTCATGGTGTTGCATCCTTGTTTTCCGTACAGCCGAGGTACCCGACCCGGGCCGAAAGTTCGTACTTGATTGCCTATGATTCAGCGAGGGCGAACAACCGCCTGCTATTGCGAAAATGTTTTCGAAGCGAGAAGGTCTTCTTGGCGTAACGCTCTAAGGGAATCCCTGAACTCTACCGTTCAAAAACCCTGTGAAATCGGATCAGAGAAAAATCAGAAAGCTCTGACAGACGCCATCCATAAAGAGTTGGGATGCATCGTCAGACAGCATAGGAAATGTCTTCAAGCGCCCTACTCATGGGCGCTACGCTGGCGAACAGGTAAAAAACAATACCAACCGGTCAGAAACTGAATAGTGACGCATTACAGATTATTGACGGACGACACTCGTCTAAGGGAAAAGAGGTGCTAGCATAGAGCCACCAGTCGACCTCAGCATGCAGCCTAACTAGTAGTCAGGATATGACCGAGCCAGAAGACCCCAGCCGTGAGCGTCTCAAGCAGCACTTTGCCCAGCGGGTAATTCATCAGGCACGTCAGATTCTTGAGATATGGCAGCGCCTGCAACGCAGTGAATGGTCCACCGTCGACCTCGCCGAACTGAGTGAGGCCAACCTGCGCCTGCTGCGGTTTGCCGAACGCTTCGAACAACCTGAACACTCCCAGCTCGCGCGCCACATCAGTCAGTCGCTGGAAGCAGTGGACGCCAATCGTGGGCGACTGAGCAGTGGATTGATCACTGACCTCAATCGCTTGATGCAGCGCTTATCGCGTACCGGCCTGCGCCAGGGCGATCAGCTCGACCAGACCTTCCTGCCGCCACTGCGCAAGCCAATCTATGTGATGCTGCAGGATCACGACCGCGCCGAGCGGCTGGCCAAGCAACTGGAATTCTTCGGCCTCAGCGCCCAGTCGCTGGACAGCGTCTCGGCGTTTCGCTCCTCGATGGTCGAGCGATTGCCGGCCGCGATCGTCATGGACGTGGATTTCAGTGGTACCGGCGTCGGCCTGAAACTCGCTGCCGAAGCCCAGGTCGGCCTGGATGAACCGCTGCCGTTGCTATTCTTCAGCCTGCATGAAACCGATACCCCGACTCGCCTCGCGGCCGTACGCGCCGGTGGCCAGGAGTTCCTCACCGGCACCCTCGAAGCGTCGAGCCTGCTGGAGAAGATCGAAGTCCTGACCTGCGTCGCCCAGTACGAACCTTATAAAGTGCTGATTATCGATGACTCCCGCGCCCAGGCGATGCACACCGAACGCTTGCTCAACAGCGCCGGGATCGTCACCCGCACCTTGATCGAGCCGATTCAGGCGATGGCCGAACTGGCGGACTTCCAGCCAGACCTGATCATCCTCGACATGTACATGCCAGCCTGTACCGGCACCGAACTGGCCAAGGTGATCCGCCACAACGACCGTTATGTCAGCGTGCCGATTATTTACCTGTCGGCCGAGGACGATCTGGACAAGCAACTCGACGCCATGAGCGAGGGCGGCGACGACTTCCTGACCAAACCGATCAAGCCACGTCACCTGATCACCACCGTGCGCAACCGCGCTGCCCGCGCGCGCAACTTGAAAGCACGGATGGTGCGCGACAGCCTCACCGGTTTGTACAACCACACGCATATTCTGCAACTGCTCGAAGACTGCTCGTTCCGCGCCCGTCGCGAGAACAAGCCGCTGAGCTTTGCCATGCTCGACATCGACCACTTCAAGCGGGTCAACGACAGCCACGGCCACCCGATGGGCGACCGCGTCATCAAGAGCCTGGCGCTGTTTCTCAAGCAACGCCTGCGCAAGACCGATTTCATCGGTCGTTACGGTGGCGAAGAGTTCGCCATCGTCATGCCTGACACGGATATAGAAGCCGCGCACAAAGTACTCGACGAGATCCGCCAGCGCTTCGCTGAAATTCATTACCCGGCGCAACCGCAGGACTTGTGGTGCACCTTCAGCGCCGGCGTGGTGGAGATGCACGATGATTCCGACAGCCTGATGATGGCCAGCCAGGCCGACGAGGCGCTGTACCGTGCCAAGAATGGCGGGCGCAATAGGGTGCAAAAGGCGCGGGACTCAAAGCAAAGTGCCACTATTTCATCGGAATCAACCGATTCGGTCATAACCCTGTAATAGAACCGCAATAAATTCAGGCGCTTACCATTTCTGTCGTTGGTAGCTGTCATGCGCCTGAAGTTGCTCACCAATCTTAATACCCTACTGCTGGTCGCCGTGTGCCTCGCACTCGGCGCCACGCTGTGGTGGTCGCAAAAAGCTTTGGAACGCCCGTATCTGTTGATGGAGCGTTATCTGGGGTTGTCGCAGCAATTTCAGAACGAGGTGGCGCGCAGCATCGAGGACTACCTCGCCAGCGGCGACGCCCTGCGTCTGAGCAGCGCCAGTCAGGCCATCGACAGCGTACAAAAACAGCTCGGTGAGCTGCCGCCAGCGCTGGCCGATACGTTGCGCCCGAGCCTGTCAGGCCTCGCCGAATTCAGCAAAACCGATTTGCTCGCCGCTGGCAAACTGGCAGGAGATCCGCAGGCATTGCTGTTGCAGGCCGAGCGCGAATTGAGCGCCAGCCTCGAGCAGCTCAGCACTTATGCCAGCGGTAACGCGGCCTACCTGACGCCGCTGCTCGCCGCCTCTCAGCACTTGGGCAAACTCTCACTGGCCCGAGACAAACTGGTCAGCAGCGGCCGCAGTGAACTGGCGGTTGACGTTGAGCGCGAAGTCAGCAATATCCGCGCTCAAGCACAATTGATCAATGCCCTTCCCCTGCTGGGTGTGGTCGCCAGCAACGAATCCAGCAGCGACGACTTCGCCGCGATGATGGGCATCGAAAGCAGCGAAAAAGCCGTTGCCGAGGATGCCGGTGTCGGCCTCAAACGTGAACTCAACAGCCTGCTCGGTCGCTACCCGGCAGAGCTTGCGCGCACCCGCGAGCAAATCCAGAAACGCAGCGAACTCAGCACCGCCACTCACGCGAAAATCGCTGCCGTACAACACGCCATCGCCGGCCTGGAACCGGTGGTGCGTGCTCAGCACGGGCAAATTCAAGGCGAAGTGCGGTTGATGCAAGGCGTGATGATTGGCCTGATTCTGCTGATAGCGCTGCTGATCGACACCTTGCAGCGGCGTCTTGCGCGAACCCTGACCAACCTCGCGCCGGCATTGTCCACCTGGGCCGACGGCGATTTCAGTCGCGACATTCAACTGGGCAAAACCAACCGCGAACTGCACGACATCGAAGCCTCACTCAATCGCCTGCGCGCCTATCTGGTGGATCTGGTCGGGACCATTCGCGGCAATGCCGAACAAGTGGCGGGCAGCAGTCGCACCCTCGCCGAGTTGAGCAACGACCTGCACAGCGGCGCCGAACATCAGGCGGGTGACACCGCGCTGATTCGCGACTCGCTCAGTGAACTGGAAGCGACTATCCAGCAAGTCGCCGGAGACGCGCGTCAGGCCGCCGATGCCAGCCGTCATGCTGGCATGGCTGTCGAGCACGGTCAGACCGTCATCGGCCAAAGCCTCACAGGCCTGCATGCCTTGGTCGGTGAAGTGCAGGGCAACGCGCAGATGATCGAACATCTGGCTGAAGAGTCGGCGACCATTGGCGGCGTGTTGACGGTGATCCGCTCGATTGCCGACCAGACCAATCTGCTGGCACTGAACGCGGCGATTGAAGCAGCCCGCGCGGGGGAAATGGGCCGCGGTTTTGCCGTGGTGGCCGAGGAAGTGCGTTCGCTGGCGCAACGTACGGCCGGGGCGACGGCAGAAATTCAAACCCTGATCGCCGGCCTGCAAACCGCTGCCCGGCAATCGGTCGAAGGCATGCGCGTGCAAGTCGAGCACGCCGAAGCGACGGCGAATCAGGCGCAAGCGGCGGACGGTGCGCTGGACAAAATCGTCGGTGCGATCCAGACCATTTCCGACACGGCGATCCGCATCGCCGATATCACCGCGCAGCAAAGTGGCGCAGTCAGCGAGATTCGCGATCACAGTGAGCGGATTCATCAGTTGGGTGGGGATAACTTGCTGCGTATCGGCCGGGGCCGTGAACAGGGCGAGAACTTGCTGGTGTTGGGCGGACAACTGCATACAGCCGTGCAAGCCTTCCGCGTCTGATGAATCGCCTTCGCGAGCAAGCTCGCTCCCACATAGGTTCTATGTCTCTCACAAATCCCCTGTGGGAGCGAGCTTGCTCGCGAAGGCGGTCACCGCAAATGACCGGATCAAATCACCCGGTCACATATTTTGCGCAAACATCGGCCATCGTGCTGGCTATTGCATAGAACTGGACAGTCATAAAGTCTTTGCGGCATAGTCGCCGGGTTCTGACGACTGCTCATTCATGACAAGGACAACGCAGATGGCAACCCTACTGGTGCTGCACGGCCCCAACCTGAACCTGCTCGGCACCCGCGAACCGGGCACCTATGGGTCGACGACCCTGGCGCAGATCAATCAGGACCTGGAGCGCCGCGCCCGTGAAGCCGGCCATCATCTGCTGCATCTGCAAAGCAATGCCGAGTACGAATTGATCGATCGCATCCACGCCGCACGCGGCGAAGGTGTGGACTTTATCCTGATCAATCCAGCCGCATTTACACATACAAGTGTTGCATTACGTGACGCGTTGCTGGGAGTGAGCATCCCATTCATCGAAGTGCATTTGTCCAACGTGCACAAGCGCGAACCTTTCCGCCATCACTCTTACTTCTCCGACGTAGCGGTGGGAGTGATCTGCGGCCTTGGCGCCAGTGGTTACCGACTGGCCCTGGAGGCTGCACTAGAACAGCTTGAAACACAGGCAACGACTTGAACGACAAGCGTTAAGCGCCCCTGACCGACCCTTGGGAGTTGATGATTCATGGATATCCGTAAAGTTAAGAAACTAATCGAATTGCTGGAAGAGTCCGGCATCGACGAGCTCGAGATCAAGGAAGGCGAAGAGTCCGTACGCATCAGCCGTCACAGCAAGACCCCGGCTCAGCAGTACTACGCGCCTGCACCGATGCAAGCACCGGTCGCTGCGCCAGCCGCCGCGCCTGTGGCTGCCGCTGCTCCGGTTGCCGCTGCTGCTCCAGCGCTGAACGGCACTGTTGCCCGTTCGCCGATGGTCGGCACGTTCTATCGCAAGTCTTCGCCAGCCTCGCCGTCCTTCGTTGAAGTCGGCCAGACCGTGAAGAAAGGCGACACTCTGTGCATCGTCGAAGCCATGAAGATGATGAACCACATCGAAGCTGAAACCAGCGGTGTGATCGAGTCCATCCTCGTTGAAGACGGCCAGCCGGTTGAGTACGACCAACCGCTTTTATTCATCTTTTGTTATGCGGTTTGAGT
>NZ_JBIWAL010000031.1:0-50662 GCF_044760045.1 Pseudomonas sp. NPDC098747
GTCCTGCACGACGGCCCTCCGTACGCCAACGGCACGATCCACATCGGTCACGCTCTGAACAAGATTCTCAAGGACATGATCATCCGCTCGAAAACCCTGTCGGGTTTCGATGCGCCGTACGTGCCGGGCTGGGACTGCCACGGCCTGCCGATCGAGCACAAGGTTGAAGTGACCCACGGCAAGAACCTGGGCGCGGACAAGACCCGCGAGCTGTGCCGTGCATACGCCACCGAGCAGATCGAAGGGCAGAAGTCCGAGTTCATCCGCCTCGGCGTACTGGGCGACTTCGCCAACCCGTACAAAACCATGAATTTCCAGAACGAGGCCGGTGAAATCCGCGCCCTCGCCGAAATCGTCAAGGGCGGTTTCGTGTTCAAGGGCCTCAAGCCTGTGAACTGGTGCTTCGACTGTGGTTCGGCTCTGGCTGAAGCGGAAGTCGAGTACGAAAACAAGAAATCGCCGACCATCGATGTTGCGTTCCCGATTGCTGACGAAGCCAAACTGGCTGCCGCGTTCGGTCTGCCGTCGCTGGGCAAACCTGCTTCGATCGTGATCTGGACCACCACCCCGTGGACCATCCCGGCCAACCAGGCGCTGAACGTTCATCCGGAATTCAACTACGCACTGGTTGATGTCGGCGACAAGTTGCTGGTGCTGGCTGAGGAGCTGGTCGAAGCCTGCCTGGCGCGTTACAGCCTGGAAGGTTCGGTCGTTGCAACCACCACCGGTAAAGAGCTGGATCTGATCAACTTCCGTCACCCGTTCTATGACCGTCTGTCGCCGGTGTACCTGGCTGACTACGTCGACCTGAGCGCTGGCACCGGTGTGGTTCACTCCGCCCCGGCTTACGGCGTGGACGACTTCGTGACCTGCAAGAAATACGGCATGGTCAACGATGACATCCTCAATCTAGTGCAGAGCAACGGCGTTTATGTGCCGACGCTGGAATACTTCGGCGGCCAGTTCATCTGGAAGGCCAACCCGGCCATCGTCGAAAAACTGACCGAAGTCGGTGCGCTGATGCACACCACCGTCATCGAACACAGCTACATGCACTGCTGGCGTCACAAGACCCCGCTGATCTACCGCGCCACCGCGCAGTGGTTCATCGGCATGGACAAAGAGCCAGTCAGCGGCGACACCCTGCGTATGCGCTCGCTAAAAGCCATCGAAGAGACCAAGTTCGTTCCGGCCTGGGGTCAGGCGCGTCTGCACTCGATGATCGCCAACCGTCCGGACTGGTGCATCTCGCGTCAGCGCAACTGGGGCGTGCCGATCCCGTTTTTCCTCAACAAGGAAAGCGGCGAACTGCACCCACGCACCGTTGAATTGATGGAAGAAGTCGCCAAGCGCGTTGAAGTCGAAGGCATCGAAGCCTGGTTCAAGATGGACGCCGCCGAACTGCTGGGCGATGAAGCGCCGCAGTACGACAAGATCAGCGACACCCTCGACGTCTGGTTCGATTCGGGCACCACGCACTGGCACGTCCTGCGCGGTTCGCACCCGATGGGCCACGAGACCGGCCCGCGTGCCGACCTGTACCTGGAAGGTTCGGACCAACACCGCGGCTGGTTCCACTCGTCCTTGTTGACCGGTTGCGCCATCGACAACCACGCGCCGTACCGCGAACTGCTGACCCACGGTTTCACCGTCGATGAGTCGGGCCGCAAGATGTCCAAATCGCTGGGCAACGTGATCGCGCCGCAGAAAGTCAACGACACCCTGGGCGCCGACATCATGCGTCTGTGGGTCGCTTCAACCGACTACTCCGGCGAAATCGCCGTGTCCGAGCAGATCCTGGCGCGCAGTGCCGATGCCTACCGTCGTATCCGTAACACCGCGCGCTTCATGCTTTCCAACCTGACCGGCTTCAACCCGGCTACCGACATCCTGCCGGCCGAAGAAATGCTCGCGCTGGATCGTTGGGCGGTGGATCGCACCTTGCTGCTGCAACGCGAGCTGCAAGAGAACTACGGCGAATACCGTTTCTGGAACGTCTACTCGAAGATCCACAACTTCTGCGTGCAGGAGCTGGGTGGTTTCTACCTCGACATCATCAAGGATCGCCAGTACACCACTGGCGCCAACAGCAAGGCGCGCCGTTCGGCGCAAACCGCGCTGTTCCACATCTCTGAAGCGCTGGTGCGCTGGATCGCGCCGATCCTCGCCTTCACTGCCGACGAACTGTGGGAATACCTGCCGGGCGAGCGCAACGAATCGGTAATGCTCAACACCTGGTACGAAGGTCTGAGCGAACTGCCGGAGAACTTCGAACTGGGCCGCGAATACTGGGAGCGGATCATGGCCGTCAAGGTCGCGGTCAACAAGGAAATGGAAATCCAGCGCGCGGCCAAGGCTGTCGGTGGCAATCTGCAAGCCGAAGTGACGCTGTTCGCCGAAGAAGCGCTGAGCGCCGATCTGGCCAAGCTGAGCAACGAATTGCGCTTTGTCCTGATCACTTCGACCGCCAGCGTTGCGCCGTTCGTGCAGGCTCCGGCCGACGCGGTCGCTACCGAAGTCAGCGGCTTGAAGCTGAAAATCGTCAAATCGGCCTTCGCCAAGTGCGCCCGTTGCTGGCACTGCCGCGAAGACGTCGGCGTGAACCCGGAGCATCCGGAAATCTGCGGTCGTTGCGTCGACAACATCAGCGGCGCTGGCGAGGTTCGTCACTATGCCTAATGCCGTTGGCCGTTTCGGACGGTTGAGCTGGCTCTGGTTGAGCTTACTGGTCCTGGTCATTGACCAGGCCAGCAAGTTCTACTTTGAAAACAAGCTCGAAATGTTCCAGCAGATCGTGATCATCCCGGATTACTTCAGTTGGACCCTGGCTTACAACACCGGTGCTGCTTTCAGCTTTTTGGCTGACAGCTCCGGCTGGCAGCGTTGGCTGTTCGCCCTGATCGCGATTGTGGTCAGTGCGGTGCTGGTGGTCTGGCTCAAGCGCCTGGGGCGCAACGAAACCTGGCTTGCCGTCGCTTTGGCGCTGGTGCTGGGCGGTGCGCTGGGCAATCTGTATGACCGCGTAGCCCTGGGCCATGTGATCGATTTCATTCTGGTGCACTGGCAGAACCGCTGGTACTTCCCGGCGTTCAACATCGCCGACAGCGCAATCAGCGTTGGCGCGGTGATGCTGGCACTGGACATGTTCAAATCCAAGAAAACCGAAGAGGCCGCTCATGACTGAACAGGTATTGGCTGAGCAACGCATCGGCCAGAACACGGAAGTCACTTTGCACTTTGCATTGCGCCTAGAGAACGGCGACACGGTCGACAGCACGTTCGACAAAGCTCCGGCGACTTTCAAAGTCGGCGACGGCAACCTGTTGCCTGGCTTTGAAGCGGCGCTGTTCGGCTTCAAGGCTGGCGACAAGCGTACGCTGACGGTCGAGCCGGAAAACGCTTTCGGTCAACCGAACCCGCAGAACGTGCAGATCATCCCGCGCCCGCAGTTTGCCGATATGGAGCTGTCGCCCGGTTTGCTGGTGATCTTCAACGATGCGGCCAATACTGAGCTGCCGGGTGTGGTGAAAGAGTTCGATGACGCGCAAGTGACCATCGACTTCAACCACCCGCTGGCTGGCAAGACGCTGACCTTTGATGTGGAAATCTTTTCCGTCAAAGCGCTGTAACTGACCGCACACGGTCGTCAATGTGAAAGTGAGCTTCTGTGGCGAGGGGATTTAGCGAAACGTCGCACCGCCCCGATGGGGTGCGAAGCGCCCCCAAGTCTGGTCACCGCGATTTCGAATGAGAAAGCACTGACTGTTTTGCGATTGCTACGCAATCGATCGGGGATAAATCCCCTCGCCACAACAGCTCGCTCCCACAGTAGCTATTCACTGTTTTTTCGCGCGCAAGACACGAGGCACAGCATGCAAATCAAACTCGCCAACCCCCGTGGCTTCTGCGCTGGTGTGGACCGGGCGATCGAAATCGTCAACCGCGCCCTGGAAGTCTTCGGGCCACCGATCTACGTGCGTCATGAAGTGGTGCACAACAAGTTCGTCGTCGAAGACCTGCGCAGTCGCGGTGCGATCTTCGTCGAAGAACTGGATCAGGTGCCGGACGACGTCATCGTGATCTTCAGTGCCCACGGCGTATCGCAAGCCGTGCGTACCGAAGCCGCTGGTCGTGGCCTGAAAGTGTTCGACGCTACCTGCCCGCTGGTGACCAAGGTGCACATCGAAGTCGCGAAATACAGCCGCGACGGTCGGGAATGCATCCTGATCGGCCACGCCGGACACCCGGAAGTCGAAGGCACCATGGGCCAGTACGACGGCAGCAATGGCGGTGCCATCTACCTCGTCGAAGACGAGAAAGACGTCGCCGAACTGCAGGTGCACAACCCGGAAAAACTGGCCTTCGTCACCCAGACCACGTTGTCGATGGACGACACCAGCCGTGTCATCGATGCGCTGCGTACGCGCTTCCCGGCCATCGGTGGACCGCGCAAGGACGACATCTGCTACGCCACGCAAAACCGTCAGGACGCAGTCAAACAGCTGGCCGACGAATGCGATGTGGTGTTGGTGGTCGGCAGCCCGAACAGCTCCAACTCCAATCGCCTGCGTGAGCTGGCAGAACGTATGGCCACGCCGGCCTACCTGATCGACGGCGCCGAAGACCTGCAAAAGAGCTGGTTCGATGGCGTCGAGCGTATCGGCATCACCGCCGGTGCTTCGGCGCCGGAAGTGCTGGTGCGCGGCGTAATTCAGCAGTTGCACGCCTGGGGCGCTACTGGCGCCGATGAACTGGCCGGGCGCGAAGAAAACATCACGTTTTCGATGCCGAAAGAGCTGCGCGTCCGTTCGATTTAACGCCTTTTGCTTTTTGACACAGCGCCTGTTCGGTCTTTTCGCTGCGCAGGCGCACGCGACCGGTCGCCGCCAGCACTATCTGGCGCTGGCTGACCGGCTCGCGAGTCGAACAGATATGCAACGTCCCGGCCTGAAACTTGCGCCCGGGCATCAGTGGTTGCCCCAGACTGCTGAACCGCACATAACGACTCACCAACCAATTGCCGACAATCGGCACCTTCGCGTCGCTCGCATGCTCCAGCAGCAGCGGATTGCTGCTGTCCTCCGGCCCCTCGCCGCTGATATCCAGAATAATCCGCCAGCCCTGGCTCCAATCGCCATTGATGCCGTGAATCACCGTGGTCTGATTGCGTGTGATGGCCGTTGTGCGAGCGTTACGGATGCCTTCGAGCAATGACTGCGCAGCCTGATCGCGCTGGTTCGATTCGGTGAGCGTGGCAAACGCCGGACTGACCAACAGCAGAACAATTGCGCCAATCCCCAGTCCCATAAGCAGTTCGATCAGGCTGAAGCCTTGTTGCGTCATGACAATTCCCTCCGTGGAACGTGACGAGCGACGCGATCCGTGCGCCGCTGCGAGTAAATCAACCGACATGTATTGATTGAATGTTCTAGCGTGTAGAAGCAGGTATAGCCGACGGCAACGGAGGGCATCGATGGATCATCGTACAAAAGGTTTCACGCTGATCGAGCTGCTGGTCGCAATCGCGATTTTCGTGGTCCTGATTACGCTGGCGGTGCCTGCGTTCACCCGTTCGATACAAAGCAGCAAGGCCGATACCGAAATGGGCGATCTGCAACGGGCAATCAATTTCGCGAGGCTTGAGGCCATGAATCGCGGCGTGACCCTGCGCTTGCGTCCGACCGCCGGGGGCAGCGTCTGGACCGGTGAACTGGCGGTCTATGACAGTACTGGCAATCCGTCCAATGTGTTGCGGGTTGTTCCGGCGATGAGCAGCGGCGCGACTCTGACGCTAACCTCAGGAGTGACCGCGCTGGATTTCAACAACCTCGGCGGTCTGGCCGCGCCATCAACGGCGGTGGTCATCAGCTACACGCTGGGAACGCAGAGCAGGACGCTCAACGTGTGTTTGAACGGACGAATTCAATTGGGTGGAAGTTGCGGATGAGGGCAGGGAGCAAAGGCGTACAGCAGGGCATGACGCTGATCGAAGTGCTGGTCGCGTTGCTGATTCTGACGGTCGGGCTGCTGGGGGCGGCGGCAGTGCAACTGAATGCACTGAAGTACACCGACAGTTCACGCATGACCAGTCAGGCGAGTTTCATCGCCTACGACATGATGGACCGCATTCGCGCCAACTCCGGTGCGAATTACACCATTACGCCACCGACCTCGGCCAACCCTGGCAACGCCCGCGATCAGGATCTCTACGATTTCACCACCAGTATCGTCAATTTCGGTGGGCCGACCGCGACGGGCAGCATCACCCTCAACCAGCGGGTTTACACCATCACCATCACCTGGAGTGACGCCCGGGCCGCCAACACTGCCAACACTGCCAACGCTCAACGCAGTTTCGTCCTGAGCAGTCGCGCCGCCGTTGATCCGGTGGTCACACCATGAAGCGCCAAAACCGGGGGTTCGGCCTGATTGAATTGCTGATCGCCTTGGCATTGGGGCTGATCGTGGTGCTGGGCGTGGTGCAGATTTTCATCGCCGCAAAAAACACCTATGTCAGCCAGAACAGCGCTGCCGCCATGCAGGAAGACGCGAGGTTCGTGTTGAGCAAAATGATTCAGGAAATCCGCATGGTCGGAATGTTCGGCTGCCTTGGCACTATCACCGACTCCAGTAATGCCGGGGATTTCAATGCGGCGCAGATCACGCCGATCAATTGGGATAACGCCAATCTCAAGCTGACGCTGGTCACCGCGGATATTGGCGGCAGCGGCGGCACCCCCACCTGGACGGTGCTGTCCGATTGCCGCAACAGCGCGACGGCCTACACCGGGCTGCGTAGTCCAGCGACCGGGCAGATCGCTTTCCCGATTCGGCGCTTGATCTACAGCTTCAGCAATAACCAGATACTGATGGGGACCGGCAGCGGCAACCCGGCCCAGCAGGTGCTGGTGAATAACGTCAGTGCCTTTAACGTGACGTTCGGTCTGGCCAGTTCCGCGACGGATGTCGCAGCCTCGAGCTACAGCACCAATCCGGGCGATCCGGCACGTATTCGCAGCGTGCGCCTGAGTCTGACCCTCGCCGACCCCAACAACCGGGTGCGTAATCAAACCTTCAACGTGGTTGCCGCTTTGCGCAACCGCTTGCAGTGAGGGTCAGGGTGATGATGATTTCTCTCCATCAGCGTCAGACGCAGAAGGGTATGGTGCTGCTGGTCAGTCTGGTGTTTCTGTTGCTGATGACGATGATCGGCCTGTCGTCGATGCAGAGTGCCAATCTGCAGGAAAAAATGGCCGGCAGTGTAGGTCTGCGCAATCAATCATTCCAGACCGCCGAAGCCGCTTTGCGTGTGGGCGAGAGCGCGGTGCAACTGGACAGTTATTCGCTGGCGATTTGCAGCGGCACGACGCAATGTGCGCCGCCGGCCGAGTCATCGGTGGTCAGTGCAGCGGGGCTCAATTCGACTTCGGGGGTGACCTGGATCGCCACGGGCAATGGCTTTTATGGCGTGCAGAATATCGGCACGACGCTGACCGCCGTGAATGTGCCGAGCAACACCTCGGCGACGCTTTATCGGGTGACCGCTATCGGCATCGCGGGTACTTCGCGTAGCGTTGTGGAGAGTGTCTATGCGAAATTTTGAGCGCTGCGTTTCTCTGCTGATCGGCATGCTGCTGAGTTTCTATCTCGCGGCGCCGGCCTATGCGTTCACGCCGTCTGACTCGCCACTGTTGAGTGCTGCGGCAGTCGCTCCGAATGTCATGTTGCTGATCGATGACTCCGGGAGTATGAACAGCATCATCTACGCGGCGGGATTCGATCCAACGCTTGACCCCCCACCCGCGCGGGAGTGCAATGCGTTCCTCGGGTTGTGCTCGGCCCTGAATGCGCCCGCGATTACTGGCAATACAGTGTTCTTGTCGAGCCTGCCGACCTCCGGTTGCTCTGGCGGTGCCTATGCGTTTTACAACAACAGCATCGCGCCGCTTTGCCTGAAACTGCCGGACCCAGTGGGTGGAGGTAATACCCGCTATTCAGGGGATTACATTTCGTACGTGGTCAGCCTTGCGATCAACAATGGCACCCGCGACTTCACCACCGGGGCAATCCCCAACGATTACCGAATCAACGTCGCACGCAACGTATCCACGGCACTGGTCAGCAGCAACCGCTCATTGCGCATGGGCCTGTCGACGTTCAACCCGGCGACCAGCAGCAACCCCGGTAATGGCGGTTACATTGCCCGTTCCATTGCCGATCTGTCGCCGGTCTCCGGCAGCGTGACCCAGACCCAGGCTGACACCAACTACAACGCGCTGATCTCCTCGATCAACAACCTGAGCGCCGTGGCCAACACACCGCTGGCGGAAACCTATTACGAAGTCACCCGCTACATGCGCGGCATGGCGCCGTACTACAACAGCTCGCCGAGCACCTATACCAGCCCAATTCAGTACCGCTGCCAGAAAAATTACGCTGTGGTGATTACTGACGGCTTGCCGACTTTCGACCGTACCTTCCCGACGAACGACCCGTTAGGCGGCAGCCGCCTGCCGAACTGGGACGGCGTCAACAATGACGGCAACAACCTCAATGGCGACGGTGAGGGCAATACGCTGTATCTGGATGACATTGCAAAATTTGCCTTCGACATCGACATGCGCTCGACCGGCACCGACGCGGCAGGCAAGAGTTGGAACGCAGTGGATTTCCCCAAGCAAAACATGAACACCTACACAGTGGGCTTCGCCGCTGACAACGACATGCTCTCGGACGCGGCGAGTTACGGGCAGGGCCGGTACTATCAGGCGACCGACAGCACTGGCCTCAATGCTGCGTTGTCGTCGGCCCTGAGCGACATCACCACCAAGGCCGGTTCGGGTGGTGCCGGGGCCGTTAGCGGAACCACGCTCAGCAGTAGCAGCAATTTCTATCAGACTACCTATGACCCCAAGGATTGGCGCGGCACTATCAAGGCATTCGGCTTCACATCGGCCGGAACCGTTAACACGTCGACGGCACTCTGGAACACGGACACTACAATTGTCCCGGGGGCCACGGCGCCGACTTACCAATCCTGGAACACCTCCAGCAACGTCGCCGTAACACTGGCCTACGGTAGTTTTTCCGCCGCACAGCAGACGACACTCAGTCAGGGTTTGCCCACCGGTATTACCGGTATTGATCTGGTGGAGTGGAGCAAAGGCATCAACAAAACCGGGCTCAAGGTTCGCAGCGTATTGCTCGGCGACATCATCAACTCACCACTAGTGCTGGCCTCGCCTGCGGACAAAACCGCCTCCGACCTGTCGGGCGACACCGCTTACAGCACTTACCTGGCGACCAAAGCGGCGAACATGAGCGCCAGTCTGGTGGTGAATGCCAACGATGGTTTCGTCAACGTCATCAACTCGGCCAATGGCACCCGGCGTTACGCTTACATGCCGTCCAGTGTGTTGCCGTCGTTGCGCTTGATCGCCGACCCGAACTACATCAATGGCGTCAGCCACAAGTTTCTGGTCGACGGTCAGGTCGGCGTGTATGACGCGCAACTCAACAGTGCCTGGAAAACCCTGGCCATTGGCGGCACCGGTGCCGGCGGTAAAACCTTCTACGCGTTGCAACTGTTCGACGCGTCCGCAGGTAACGTCATGCGTGCGTTGTGGGAAGTCAGCGCACCTGCCATCGCCAACACCGCCAACGCTTTTAATGATCTGGGTTATGCCTATGCGCGACCGGAAGTGGCACGCTTGGCGGATGGTCGCTGGGCAGCGTTTATCTCCAACGGCTATGGCAGCAGTTCCGGGCTGGCAGCGCTGTATGTGCTGGATGTGCGCGACGGTTCGCTGATCAAAAAGATCGTTGTCGACAGCACGGACACCAGCAACGGTTTGTCCTCGGTGAAGCTCAAGGTCAACTCGCAAAATGTGGTGCAGGCCGCCTACGGCGGTGACTTGAAAGGGCGGTTGTGGAAATTCGACCTCAGTGCCACTGCGCCTGACAGCTGGGGCGTGGCGTTTTCCGGCAAGCCGCTGTTCACCACGGCGGGCGGGGCGACGCAGCCGATCACTGCGCAACCCTTGCTGGCGGACAACGCATCTGGCGGCAAACAGATCTTCGTCGGCACCGGTAAATTCAACGAAACCGCCGATAAGGCCAACAAGGATTTGCAGGCGTTCTATTCGGTGTGGGACGCCGACGGCGGGTCCGGGCAACTTACTGTCAGCAACTTGCAGCCGCAGGCGATTACCGGTTCGTTCTCTGGCAGTACCGGGCAATTCCTGACCACCACGCAGAACGACACGACGTATCCGGGGGAGAAGGGCTGGTATCTGCCGCTGGTGTATAACAACGTGCTGACCGGTGAGCGGGTGATCAATCAAGCGAGTATCGTGCTGGGTCGTATCGTCTTCACCACGGCCAGCGTCGACACCACCGATCCCTGTGCGAGTTTCGGTACCGGCAAACTGCTCGAACTCGATGCGTTCAGCGGTAAGATGCTCAACTATGCCGTGCTCGACACCAATTCCGACAGCCTGGTCGACAGCAATGACACGATATCCAGTGGCGTGATATTCACTGGTGGCATTCCGACGCTGAACTTCATCTCCAGTGACGGCAAACGCAAAGGCATGACCGACACCAGTGGCACCATCACCATCATTGTGGAAAAGGGCGGCGGCGGCAGTCGTCGTATCATGTGGCGACAAATACAGTAAGTGAGAGTTTGAGGCATGCGCAGATCCAACCGAGGTTTCACCCTGATCGAAATCATGATCGTGATTGCGATCATCGGGATTGTGCTCACCATCAGCATTCCAAGCTACAACGAGTACGTGAAGAAGGGCCGCCGCGCCGAAGTGGTGTCGCTGCTATCGGAACAGGCGCAGAGCCTCGAACGTTTCTACACCAAGAACAATGTCTACACCGGTATCACCGGTCTGAGCGCGGGTAATGATTTTTACACCCTCACGCCGACGATCACCGATCAGACCTTCCTGCTGACGGCTGCGCGCAAAACGGGCACGGCCATGGCCACCGACAAGTGCGGGGATTTCACCCTCACCAACACTGGTGTCAGAAGTATGAATAACGCGACTACCGGGCTTACCACCAAGGATTGCTGGGGCCGCTGAGGCGCTTATCTTCGGGTGCCTTTTGCGCCCACTGTCTTTTTTACGGTTGGATCAAACATGACCAGGCAACAGCAAGTGGTGATTGTCGGTGGCGGGGTGATTGGCCTGCTGACGGCCTACAATCTCGCCTCTGAAGTGCGCAGCGTGGTGCTGCTGGATCGCTCGAATGTCGGCCAGGAATCGTCCTGGGCGGGCGGCGGTATTGTTTCTCCGCTGTATCCGTGGCGCTATCGCCCGGCGGTCACCGCCCTGGCGCATTGGTCGCAGGACTTTTATCCACAGCTCGGCGAGCGCTTGTTTGCCGACACCGGGGTTGATCCTGAAGTCCATACCACTGGCCTGTACTGGCTCGACCTGGACGACGAAGCTGAAGCACTGGCGTGGGCTGAACGGGAAAACCGTCCGCTGCGGGCTGTGGATATCTCGGCGGCGCATGATGCGGTGCCGGTGCTCGGTGGTGGATTCTCGCGGGCTATCTACATGGCCGACGTGGCCAACGTCAGAAATCCACGCTTGGTGAAATCGCTGAAAGCAGCCTTGCTGGCGTTGCCGAATGTGACCATTCACGAGCAGTGCGAAGTCAGCGGTTTTGTCCGCGAGGGCGAGCGCGTTGTTGGCGTGCAGACTTCCACGGGTGTGATCACTGGTGATCAGGTGGTACTGACGGCTGGCGCTTGGAGCGGTGATCTGCTCAAGACGCTGGATCTGACGCTGCCCGTCGAACCGGTCAAAGGCCAGATGATTCTCTATAAGTGTGCGGCTGACTTCCTGCCGAGCATGGTGCTGGCCAAGGGGCGCTATGCAATTCCCCGTCGCGACGGGCACATATTGATTGGCAGCACGCTGGAGCATGAAGGCTTCGACAAGACCCCGACCGATGTGGCACTGCAAAGCCTCAAGGCCTCGGCGGTTGAGCTGTTGCCTGCGCTGGCAGATGCCGAAGTGGTGGGGCACTGGGCAGGGTTGCGTCCGGGTTCACCGGAGGGGATTCCCTATATTGGCCGAGTGCCGGGCTTTGAAGGTTTGTGGCTCAATTGCGGGCATTACCGCAATGGGTTGGTGCTGGCGCCGGCGTCGTGTCAGTTGTTTGCCGATGTGATGCTGGGGCGAGCGCCGATTATTGATCCGGCGCCGTATGCACCTGTTGGCCGCATTTAGCCTTGGATCTTCCAGGCGTCTATTAGATCGCTTTCGCGAGCAAGCTCGCTCCCACAGTATCCGTGGTGTACATCAAATTCATGTTCACCAACGAAACCTGTGGGAGCGAGCTTGCTCGCGAAGGGGGCCTCAATCCAGCCCCAATTTCTTCAGTCTGTAACGCATCGATCTGAACGAAAGACTCAACCGCTGCGCCGCTGCCGTGCGATTCCACCGAGTCTCCTCCAGCGCCTGCAAAATCAGTTTGCGTTCGACGTTCTCCAGATAATCTTCCAGATTGTCGATCTGCGTGAGATCCGCAATGCCACCCTCGGCCGCGCAGTTACCCTCGCTCAAGCGTAAATCTTCAGCCTCGATCGTACGGTTCTCGCACAAGGTATGCGCCCGTTCGAGCACGTTCTCCAGTTCCCGCACATTCCCCGGAAATCGATAGTTCTTCAGCGCTTCCAAAGCCTGCGGATGCAGGGACGCCGCCGGTTGCAACGTGTCCTTGGCCAAGCGTGCAAGCATGTGCGCGGCCAGCACTTCTATGTCATCCCGTCGTTCGCGCAGGGGCGGCACACGCAATTCGATCACGTTGAGCCGGTAATAAAGATCCTGACGAAAACGCTCGGCGGCGACTTCTGCGTCGAGGTCCTTGTGCGTCGCACAGAGAATGCGTACATCGACCACGGTTTCCTGTTGGCCGCCGACACTGCGTACGGCTTTCTCCTGAATTGCCCGCAGCAGCTTTACCTGCATCGACAGTGGCAAGTCCGCCACTTCATCGAGAAACAATGTCCCGCCTTGCGCAGCCTGGAACAGGCCCGGTTTGTCCTCGACCGCGCCGGTAAAACTGCCTTTGCGATGGCCGAAAAACTCGCTTTCCATCAGCTCGGAAGGAATCGCCCCACAGTTCACTGGCACGAAAGGCTTGCCGGCGCGAGGCCCTTGTTCGTGGATCAGTCGTGCGACCCGCTCTTTGCCGCTGCCGGATTCACCGCTGATGTACACCGGTGCCTGGCTGCGAGCGAGTTTGTCGATTTGTTTGCGCAGGTTGCGCATCGGTGGTGAGTCGCCAAGCAAGCGTCGATCAATCGAGGTACTTACGCCACCAACGGCGGGCATGCGCAGTGCTGTCGCGACCAATTCCCGCAGCCGGGTAAGGTCCACCGGTTTGGTCAGAAAGTCGAAAGCTCCGGCCTTCAGCGCATTGATCGCCGTTTCCAGGCTGCCGTACGCGGTAATCATTGCCACCGGCAGTTGTGGATAACACTGCTGAATATGCTGCACCAGTTCCAGCCCCGTGCCATCGGGCAGGCGCATGTCGGTCAGGCACAGGTCGAAGGTCTCGCGCTGCAATAGCGCCTGGGCCTCACCCAGATTGCGTGCGCTGTAGCTGTTGAGTTTCATCCGTCCCAGGGTGATTTCCAGGAGTTCGCGGATATCCGGTTCGTCGTCGACGATGAGGATTTTTTGCCGTGGGCTCGTGTTCAACTTTGTTTCCGTCCGTGAGCAAAGGTGATGCGAAAGCAGCCGCCGCCTTGGCGTGGATTGAAGTCTAGGCGCGCTTGGTTGCTTTCGCACAGCTCACGGGACAGATAAAGCCCAAGGCCGGTGCCTTGGCTGCTGGTGGTGAAGAACGGTTCGAACAGATGCGCCTGCTGATCAAGCGGAACGCCGGGGCCGTTGTCCTGCACTTCGAGCACTGCCAGTTGGCTGTCGGGGTCGATAAACAGGGCCAGCCAGACCTCGGCCTGATCGTGCAGCAAGGCGCTGTGACGCCAGCCGTTGCGTAACAGGTTGTCGAGAATCTGCGTGAGCTGGTTGGGGTCCATCAGGGTGGCGAAGTCTCCCGAGTTGATCCGCAGATGAATTTTCTGCCGCTCGGTGGCTTGCACGCGGCTCTCAGTGACGAAGTTTTCCAGCCACGGCTTGAGATCCAGCCGTTGTGGAGCGCTCTGTTGCCGGCGGGACAGTTGCAGGACGTTTTCGATAACTCGGTTCATGCGCTGAGAGTGGTCTTGAATAATCTGCGTCAGACGTCGATCTGCGCTATCGAGTTCCTCGGACTCCCCCAACAACTGCGCGGCATGACTGATGGCGCCCAGCGGATTGCGAATCTCGTGGGAAATGCCGGCAGTCAGACGCCCGAGCGCGGCAAGTTTCAGTTGCTGGGCTTGTTGAGCGATTTGCGCGAGATCTTCGAGAAACACCAGGGTCTGCTGATTGGGGCTCTGTTCGAGGGCGATGAAGCTTGGCTGCAGTTCCAGGCCATTGCCGGGGATCTTCAGGCTCTGTGGGCGCAGTGTCGGGTTGTTCATCCACAATTGCAGGCGCTCGACCAGCGCGGTCGAGTAATCGTCGATGAGGTGGCCCTGAAGGTGCGATTGCGCGAGCAGGGTTTGCGCGCTGTGATTGGCCAGTTGTACCCGGCGTTGTTCGTCGAGCACCAGGATCCCGGTGCGCATGCGTTGCAGGATCAGCGCATTGAGCGCCTCCAGGCTGACCACTTTGCTGGCGGTTTGCTCGGCCAGGGTTTCGCTGACTTCCAGTCGTCGGATCAGCCCTTGCACCAGCAACGATGCGGCAAAACACAGCGCGCCGAGGGTGCCGGCCTGCAGGTATTCGTTAGCGCTCAGGGGATGACTGAAACTCAGCAGAAAGCTTGAACCGACAATGCCGAGGGCGCCGATGGCGGCGATCAGCAGACCGATGCGTCGGCGCAGCAAGGTATTGCTGATCGCCACCGAAACGATCAGCAAGTTGCCGAGCGCACTGCCCACGCCGCCTGCCGCGTAGAACAAGCCGCATAGCAGCAGGACATCGACCAGCGCCAGGCTGAACAATTGCGCCGGGCGGCGGGTGTTCTCCAGGAACACCACCAGCAGAATATTGAGAACCAGGTACAGCCAACTGCCGCTGCGCAGCAGATCGTCGTTGGCCGACGTCAGCAAGCGGTTGTCCATGTTGCTGGATATCAGCAGCACCAGGGTGATGCCGATAGTTAAACGGTAAAGATGATAAAGGCGCAGCAGTCGCTGAGCCTGTTTGCTGTCGGCATTGGCGGCCTCAGCGATCACTGGAGCCTGGGCCTTGCTCGAGGTGAGCCTGGCTGCAATACCACTGTTGTTGAAGGCTCAATGCGCGGTCGCGCGGCAGATGCACGCCGCAATGGGCACAGCGCACCATCGGCGCAGCATCTTGCTCGCGAGGGGATTGGGCGGACGAAGCGGGGGCCTTGAACTTGCGCCACAGCCATATCGCGGCAAATATCAGGGCAATCCAGAACAATAAACGAAGCATGATGAGCAGCTTTTCGACGGATGATCCGGCAGTTTAGCCAAGGTCCTGACAAGCGCACAGCGCTATTAAAGCGCGGTAATGAAAAAGGGAGATCCGAAGATCTCCCTTTTTTGTGCCTGCGGTGCGATCAGTCGAACGCGCCGAAAGTCATGTAGCTGAACCACGAACGGTCGGTGTCGCTCGACTCAGGCTCCGGCTCTTCGATCACGTCGCCGTTCTCGTCTTTAGGCTTGAGCTCGTTCGGGATCGCGTCTTTGGCGTCCTGGAACTGCTTCTGCACGTCCTGGTTGGCGCGGGTTTCGCCCGGCGGCAGCGGCGGACGCGACTCGATCAGACCGAGGGTCGCCTTGCTCAGGAACGAACGGTTGTCGGCTTCTGCAACCCTTGGCACGAACTGACCGTCTTGCAGGGTCGGATGATCCGGGTAGTTGAGCTTCAGGGTTTCCAGGCTGGTGTTGGCCAGTTCGTCCAGGTGCAGACGCTGATAAGCCTCGGTCATTACCGCCAGGCCGTCGCCGACCGATGGGGTTTCCTGGAAGTTTTCCACTACATAACGGCCACGGTTGGCGGCGGCGACGTAGGCCTGACGGGTCAGGTAATAGTCGGCTACGTGGATTTCGTAGGCGGCCAGCAGGTTGCGCAGGTAAATCATGCGCTGCTTGGCGTCCGGCGCGTAGCGGCTGTTCGGGTAGCGACTGGTCAGCTGGGCGAACTCGTTGTAGGAGTCGCGGGCAGCGCCCGGGTCACGCTTGGTCATGTCCAGCGGCAGGAAGCGCGCCAGCAGGCCGACGTCCTGGTCAAAGGAAGTCAGACCCTTGAGGTAATACGCGTAATCCACGTTCGGATGCTGTGGGTGCAAACGAATGAAACGCTCGGCGGCGGACTTGGCAGCTTCCGGCTCGGCGTTCTTGTAGTTCGCGTAGATCAGTTCGAGTTGTGCCTGATCGGCGTAGCGACCGAACGGATAGCGTGACTCCAGAGCCTTCAGCTTGGCTGTGGCACTGGTGTAGCTATTGTTGTCCAGGTCCTGCTGAGCCTGCTGGTACAGCTCGGCTTCACTCAGGTTTTCGTCTACGACTTCCTTCGATGAGCAAGCAGCGGTCAATGCGAGGATGGCGATCAGAAGCAGGTGTTTCAATTGAATGGCGGCTTGCGTCCCTATGACGGCCGCTGTCTTGGGCGGGGCCGTCCTGTTATGATGAGCGCCCCGTTGAAAAGCCTCGGGGCAAAAGACTCCGTATTTAACCACAAGCGCGCAGCCGAAACCAAAAGCTGTGCCGACGCACAGTCAGAGCATGTCCGATAAAATTGAACTTCGCGCAGAGGTGCCGTCCGAATTGGGCGGCCAACGCCTCGATCAAGTCGCTGCCCAACTCTTCGCTGAGCACTCTCGCTCGCGCCTTTCCGCCTGGATCAAAGAAGGTCGCCTGACTGTGGACGGGGCGGTCATCCGCCCTCGCGACATCGTGCATGGCGGTGCCATCCTTGAGCTGACTGCCGAGCAGGAAGCCCAGGGTGAGTGGATCGCCCAGGACATCGAACTCGACATCGTCTATGAAGACGACGACATCCTGGTGATCAACAAGCCTGCGGGCCTGGTGGTGCACCCGGCTGCCGGTCACGCCGATGGCACTTTGCTCAACGCCTTGCTGCACCACGTGCCGGACATCATCAATGTCCCGCGCGCCGGTATCGTGCATCGTCTGGACAAGGACACCACCGGTTTGATGGTGGTGGCCAAGACCATTCAGGCGCAGACAAAGCTTGTTACTCAATTGCAGAGTCGCAGCGTCAGCCGGATCTACGAGTGCATCGTGATTGGTGTGGTCACCGCCGGGGGCAAGATCAACGCCCCGATCGGTCGTCACGGCCAGCAGCGCCAGCGCATGGCGGTGATGGAAGGTGGCAAGCCTGCCGTCAGCCACTACCGCGTGCTGGAGCGTTTCCGTTCCCACACTCACGTGCGGGTAAAACTGGAAACCGGTCGTACTCACCAGATTCGCGTGCACATGGCGCACATCAACTTCCCGTTGGTCGGCGATCCGGCATATGGCGGTCGCTTCCGCATTCCGCCAGCCGCGAACGTGAACATGGTCGAAACCCTCAAGCAGTTCCCGCGTCAGGCACTGCATGCGCGGTTCCTTGAGCTGGATCATCCGACGAGCGGTAAGCGCATGAGCTGGGAATCGCCGCTGCCAGAAGATTTCGTCTGGTTGCTGACCCTGCTCAAACAGGATCGCGAGGCTTTCATCGGATGAACTGGCTGACGCCGGACTGGCCTGCGCCGGCCAGCGTCAGGGCCTGTGTCACCACCCGCGAGGGGGGTGTCAGCGAGGCGCCGTTCGACAGCCTCAATCTGGGCGATCATGTTGATGATCGTCCCGAGGCTGTTGCCGAGAATCGTCGGCGTCTGACCGAGCACTTCTCTATAAAGCCTGCCTGGTTGCAGCAAGTTCACGGGATTGCCGTGGCGCATGCTGATCCAGGCATTGTTGCGACTGCCGATGCCAGTTGGACGGCAACCCCCGGTATCGCCTGCACGGCGATGACGGCGGATTGTTTACCAGCATTGTTCTGCAATCGCGCTGGCACTCGCGTTGCCGCAGCCCATGCCGGTTGGCGTGGACTGGCGGCGGGCGTACTTGAAGCCACGCTCGACAGTCTGGATGTAGCCCCAGGAGAAATTTTGGTCTGGCTCGGCCCTGCCATCGGCCCCCAAGCCTTTGAAGTCGGCCCGGAAGTGCGGGAAGTCTTCATCAATCAATTGCCCGAAGCCGAGTCAGCGTTTGTCCCGAGCCACAATGCGGGCAAGTTCATGGCCGACATCTATAAGCTGGCGCGCCTGCGTCTGGCAGTTCGTGGTGTCACAGCGGTGTACGGCGGCGGTTTTTGCACCGTGACCGATCCGCGCTTCTTTTCTTACCGCCGTGCCTCGCGTACCGGTCGGTTCGCCTCCCTGATCTGGCTTCAAGCGCCCAGCCTCACAAATACAACTCCTTTTTGACGGCGTCTGTTTTCGTCAGGCTGCGTTACCGCTCCTCGTCATAGCGGGCTATGACTCGTCGCGGCGCCTTGCCTGACAAAAACAGTCGCTCGTCAAAAGAGGGTCGTATTTGCGAAGCTGGGCGCCAGCTAGACTTGCCTGACTTGAATCAACTGCCCGACGCTTGAATCTTGCAGAATCGACCGCATCTATAGCGGTATCTGGCAGGTTTCTTTATTCAGGATGGTTTCTTAGGTCCGGCCTGCTCAAAAGGAAGGTGACCCATGCGTATAGACCGTTTAACCAGCAAATTACAGTTGGCCTTGTCCGACGCCCAGTCGTTGGCTGTCGGCCACGATCATCCGGCCATCGAGCCGGCGCACTTGATGCAGGCCATGCTTGAACAGCAGGGTGGTTCGATCAAACCTCTGCTGATGCAAGTTGGCTTTGACGTCAACAGCTTGCGCAAAGAGCTGACCAAAGAGCTTGACCAATTACCAAAAATCCAGAACCCGACTGGCGACGTGAATATGTCGCAGGATCTGGCGCGGCTACTCAATCAGGCTGATCGCCTGGCCCAGCAGAAGGGCGATCAGTTCATTTCCAGCGAACTGGTGTTGCTCGCGGCGATGGACGAGAGCAGCAAGCTCGGCAAACTGTTGCTCGGCCAAGGCGTGAGCAAAAAAGCCCTGGAAAACGCGATCAACAACCTGCGCGGTGGCGAAGCCGTTAACGACGCCAACCACGAAGAGTCGCGTCAGGCGCTGGATAAATACACCGTCGACCTGACCAAGCGCGCCGAAGACGGCAAGCTCGATCCGGTGATCGGCCGTGACGACGAAATCCGTCGCACCATTCAGGTTCTGCAACGTCGCACCAAGAACAACCCGGTGCTGATCGGTGAGCCTGGCGTGGGTAAAACCGCGATTGCCGAGGGCCTGGCCCA
Organism: Pseudomonas sp. NPDC098747; assembly: GCF_044760045.1. Taxonomy (NCBI): domain Bacteria; kingdom Pseudomonadati; phylum Pseudomonadota; class Gammaproteobacteria; order Pseudomonadales; family Pseudomonadaceae; genus Pseudomonas; species Pseudomonas sp. NPDC098747. The sequence continues at coordinate 19,469 of NZ_JBIWAL010000031.1, forward strand.
GCGCATCATCAATGGCGAAGTGCCGGATGGCCTCAAGGGCAAGCGTCTGCTGTCGCTCGATATGGGCGCGCTGATTGCCGGCGCCAAGTATCGCGGTGAGTTCGAAGAGCGCCTGAAGTCGCTGCTCAACGAGCTGTCGAAGCAGGAAGGGCAGATCATTCTGTTCATCGACGAACTGCACACCATGGTTGGCGCCGGTAAAGGCGAAGGTTCGATGGATGCCGGCAACATGCTCAAGCCAGCGCTGGCTCGCGGCGAGTTGCATTGCGTTGGCGCGACCACGCTCAACGAGTATCGCCAATATATAGAGAAGGACGCGGCCCTCGAGCGGCGCTTTCAGAAAGTCCTGGTGGAAGAGCCAAGCGAAGAAGACACCATCGCCATCCTGCGTGGCCTCAAAGAGCGTTACGAGGTTCACCATAAGGTCGCGATCACCGACGGCGCGATTATCGCTGCGGCAAAGCTCAGTCATCGCTACATCACTGATCGGCAGCTGCCGGACAAAGCCATCGACCTGATCGACGAGGCCGCCAGCCGCATCCGCATGGAGATCGACTCCAAGCCGGAAGTGCTGGATCGCCTGGAGCGCCGTTTGATTCAGCTGAAAGTTGAATCTCAGGCACTGAAGAAAGAAAGCGATGAAGCGGCGATGAAACGCCTGGAAAAACTTCAGGAAGAAATCGTCCGTCTTGAGCGCGAATACTCGGATCTGGAAGAAATCTGGAACTCGGAAAAAGCCGAGGTGCAGGGTTCTGCACAGATTCAGCAGAAGATCGAACAGTCTCGTCAGGAACTGGAAGCCGCGCGCCGCAAAGGCGATCTGAACCGCATGGCCGAGTTGCAGTACGGGGTCATCCCGGATCTGGAACGCAGCCTGCAAATGGTCGACCAGCACGGCAAGAGCGAAAACCAGTTGCTACGCAGCAAGGTGACCGAGGAAGAAATCGCGGAGGTCGTGTCGAAGTGGACCGGCATCCCGGTGTCGAAAATGCTCGAAGGCGAGCGCGACAAGCTGATGAAGATGGAAAGCCTGTTGCACAAACGCGTGATCGGTCAGGAAGAGGCGGTCGTGGCGGTTTCCAATGCGGTGCGCCGTTCGCGTGCCGGGTTGTCCGACCCGAATCGTCCGAGCGGCTCGTTCATGTTCCTCGGCCCGACCGGTGTCGGTAAAACCGAGCTGTGCAAGGCGCTGGCCGAGTTCCTCTTTGATACTGAAGAGGCGATGGTGCGGATCGACATGTCCGAGTTCATGGAGAAACATTCCGTGGCACGGTTGATCGGTGCGCCACCGGGGTACGTCGGCTACGAAGAGGGCGGTTACCTGACCGAAGCGGTGCGGCGCAAGCCTTACTCGGTGATCCTGCTGGACGAAGTCGAGAAGGCGCACCCGGATGTGTTCAACATTCTGCTGCAAGTGCTTGAGGATGGTCGCCTGACCGACAGTCATGGCCGTACGGTGGATTTCCGCAATACCGTGATCGTCATGACCTCCAACCTTGGCTCGTCGCAGATCCAGGAACTGGTCGGTGATCGTGAGGCGCAACGTGCGGCAGTCATGGATGCGCTGACGTCCCATTTCCGTCCGGAGTTTATTAACCGGGTCGACGAAGTGGTGATCTTCGAGCCTTTGGCGCGGGATCAGATCGCGGGTATTACTGAGATCCAGCTGGGCCGCCTGCGCAGCCGTCTGGCCGAACGCGAGCTGAAGCTTGAGCTGAGCCCGGAAGCGATGGACAAACTGATTGCTGTTGGCTACGACCCGGTCTATGGCGCACGTCCACTGAAGCGGGCGATCCAGCGCTGGATCGAAAACCCGTTGGCGCAGTTGATTCTGTCGGGGCATTTCCTGCCTGGCGCAACGGCAACAGGTTCAGTGGTGAACGACGAAATCGTTTTCGGCTGAGCCGCAGCGTCAATGAAATAAGGAAGGCCTCGCATTGCGAGGCCTTTTTTTCGCCAGGCTGTTGAACTCAAAGGAAAAGGCTTGTAAAGTGCGCCCCGCAGTCAGTCACCCACAGCGTTTCAGCTCACTGAGCCGAAATCTGAAATAAGTTGCAAATCATTAACTTGAAAGCGATTTAGGGGGTTGACAGAGGTGTTCTAGGTTGTAGAATAGCGCGCCTCAGACACACGAACGCAGCGATGCGAACGGGGTCTGAAAGCTTCAGGTTTCACCGTTGTAAATTGAAATATGTAGTTCCGTGATAGCTCAGTCGGTAGAGCAAATGACTGTTAATCATTGGGTCCCAGGTTCGAGTCCTGGTCACGGAGCCAATTTCAAGCCGGGGTATAGCGCAGTCCGGTAGCGCGCCTGCTTTGGGAGCAGGATGTCAGGAGTTCGAATCCCCTTACCCCGACCATATTAAAAATCCTCGTATCGAAAGATACGGGGATTTTTTTTGTCCGGCATTTATAAGCGCAACATCAACAGTGGTTGTTTGGGGCGTAAAAAAGCCGCGTTTCCAAAGGAAGACGCGGCTTTGTCCTCGGCCGACTCAGGCGCCGTCTTGGTCTTTCAGGTGTTCGAACAGTCCTTTGGGCATTTTCTTGCCGTTGGATTCGAAGTTGGCTTTCACGTTGTTGTAGGCCTCTTGCTCATCGATAAAACCGTCGTGGTTGGTGTCGATCTTGTCGAAGTCAGACTTCGGCGCGACTTTGATGAACTCGGCCTGCGAAACCTTGCCGTCGCCATCGCTGTCGGTCTTGGCCATCGTGGCATCGCCGCATTTTCCTTCACCGCATTTGCCTTCTGGCGCCTTCACTGAGGTCTCTGCCGAGGCGACCATGTAGCCCAGAGCCAGCGGCTGCGCGGCGAATACCGAGCCGGACAGCATCAGACCACCCGCCAGCGTAGCGCCGATCAGGCCAATGGATTTTTTGCCGAGAGTCGAATTACGGGACATTGCATTCTCCTACGGTTGCACAGCGCAACCACACGTTAAGGACGATCAGCCGGAGCAGGTGCGCTCGGGTGGGGCCATTAGGCGGTGGCGGTGTATCGCGTCTGTGTCGTGCAGCGGGGGAGTTTGTAAGCGAAGGTGGGGATGGCGGGGGAGGATACAGTCAGACACATCTCTAACGATCAACATAAAACCCTGTGGGAGCGAGCTTGCTCGCGAAAGCATCGGATCCGCAACATTAATGTCGACTGATATACCGCCTTCGCGAGCAAGCTCGCTCCCACAGTTTTTACTGCATCAATGCAGCTTCAAGCGCGGCTCGGTCCCACGGCCAATCTTGCTGCCCAGCATCAGCATTGCCGTGCGGAATGGTCCGTACAGCGCCACCTGGTGCATGCGATACAGCGACACGTAAAACATCCGCGCCAGCCAGCCTTCAAGCATCACGCTGCCGGTCAGGTTACCCATCAAGTTACCCACCGCCGAGAAGCGCGACAGCGAAATCAGCGAGCCGTAGTCGGTGTACTTGTATTCCGGCAGTGTCTTGCCTTCGATGCGCAGTTTCAGCGACTTGGCCAGCAGCGACGCCTGTTGGTGCGCGGCTTGTGCACGCGGCGGCACGTTACGATCGGAGCCAGGTTGCGGGCATGCGGCGCAATCGCCGAAAGCGAAGATGTTTTCGTCGCGGGTGGTCTGCAGCGTTGGCAGCACTTGCAGTTGATTGATGCGGTTGGTTTCCAGGCCATCGATATCCTTGAGGAAACCCGGTGCACGAATGCCCGCCGCCCAGACTTTCAGGCTGGCCTTGATCTCGTTGCCATCGGCGGTAATCAGGCTGTCGGCCGTCACTTCGCTGACTGACGCATTGGTCATCACGTTGACCCCGAGTTTTTCCAGGGTCTTGTGCACCGGCCCGCTGATGCGCTCCGGCAGGGCAGGCAGCACCCTTGGCCCGGCTTCGATCAGGGTGATGTGCATGTTTTCCGGTTTGATTCGGTCGAGGCCGTACGCAGCCAGTTCATGCGCCGCGTTATGCAGTTCTGCCGCCAACTCGACGCCAGTAGCACCGGCGCCGACGATGGCCACGCTGATCTGTTGGACCACATCGGTTTGCCCAGCATGCGCTCGCAGATAGTGGTTAAGCAGTTGCTGATGGAAACGCTCGGCCTGTTTGCGGGTGTCGAGGAATAGACAGTGCTGCGCCGCGCCCTGAGTGCCGAAGTCGTTGGTGGTGCTGCCGACTGCGATCACCAGCGAGTCGTAGCCCACCTCCCGAGCGGGCACCAGTTCGACGCCGTTTTCGTCGTAGGTGGCGGCCAGTTGAATTTTCTTCGACGCGCGATCGAGCCCGCTCATGCGCCCCAGCTGGAACTCGAAGTGGTTCCATTTCGCCTGGGCGACATAGTTGAGTTCGTCTTCGGAAGAGTTCAGTGATCCGGCGGCCACTTCGTGCAACAGCGGTTTCCAGATGTGCGTCAGGTTCGCGTCAACCAGCATGACGCTGGCCGTGCCGCGTTTGCCCAGAGTTTTACCCAGACGGGTAGCCAACTCCAGACCGCCGGCGCCGCCGCCGACAATAACAATACGATGGGACATGGGGATAACTCGCAAGGTTTTTAAAAGAAATCGGTGCAGTTACCCAAGCGAGCGCCAAGCAGCTCATAGCGTCAGGTAACTGATAAATCGGCTCAACAAGCCAAGACCAATGGTCACTGCCAGCACCAGCACCAGGAGCATCCACGGCCGGAAAGGCCGGCGCTCGACACGGTGTTGGGACAGTTGCAGGTACTCTTCGACATGCTTTTGGTCTTCGGGGTTCAGGCGGCTGGTCATAAAGGCCTCGTCAGGTAGACGTTACTGAATGTGCAGAAGCTACAGCGGTTTTCAACCGGGGTTGAACGCAGCATAGCCGCTGTCCGGAACCGGTTCGACAGACACGCTATCGTCGAGGCGAATAATCCCGCTTTGTAACACTCGCGCGGTGATTCCGCCATGGCCGCGCACCGCTTGAAAGGTGCCAGGGCCGAGGTTGTTCTGCAGACGTGCGCAGGGCTGGCACCAGCCGGTGGTTTCGAAAATTGCCTGGCCGATGCGAAAGCGCCGGCCCTTGAGGCTGAACAGGTTGATCCCGCTTATAACGAGATTGCGCCGCAGATCTTCAGGTTTTACCGGTTGATCCTGCGAACGGCCCATCAATGCGCTGATCACCGCCAGATGTTCCCACTGAATCAGCGTCACTTGCCGCGCGTTGCGTACGCCTGGGCGGGCGTGATCGCCGGTCAGTCCGGCTTCAAGCCGTGCTTCAACGGCATCGAGTTTAATCATCGGTCCACGGGATTCGGGGCGCACGCCAATCCAGCGCACAGTGCCGGTTTGCGGAACATCGGCGATCAATTGCTGAAGCGGCGTCATAAGCTGATCCCGACATCGAAGACGATGCTGCGCCCCAGGTTACTGCGCAGAAAGTCCGGTGCATCGGGGTGCGCAAACAGCACGCGGGCGAACGTCGGGCCGACCAGAGACAGCGAACGCCAGCCCTGACGCAGATATTCGGTTGGCGGTGGGAAGTGGCTGTTGAGGTCCAGCACCTCGCGCTTGAGGCTGGCGAAAGCGATGATGTCCAGCTCGCCCAGATCCATGCCGCGCTCCTTGTAATTGTGGGCTTTTTTGCGCAGCGTCGGTGCGAGGCGCAAGAGGAATTCATTGGCCGGAATCCGCTTTGGCTTGGCTTCGCGGCGCACCAGTTGGCTGAGGGAGAACGCGCTGCGCCGACGTTGCAACTCGTCGCGCCATTCGTCGTTGAGTCGTCGGCCTTCGTCGAGGACGAAGAATACTTCGAAGTTGGCGTCGCGAAAAAGCACGTCGGGCGGCTCGCCGGCAGGGGCGAACTCGTCGGCGCGATAAGGAATGTTCAGGCCTTGCAGCAGGCGCTGGCAGACCCAACGCTCACGCTCCCATTTGCGGGCATTGGACAGGAACGCGTTGGCCTGCTCGGCCGCGATGGTCAGCAGGCGTAAGTAATCTGAGTCATCCATAGGCCCAAGCTTAGCGTTCAAATGCGACAAGCAGAAAGCTTTGCATCGGCTGATGCACTCCAAGTAGCGGTGTAGACTTCGACATCACGGACTATCGGCACGATGAAATACCCCTGAAGGAGCTGCCGAAGGCTGCGATCTTTTGATCTTGCTTTTTAAAATCAAAAGATCGCAGCCTTCGGCAGCTCCTACACGGGCGTGGGATGTTGTTACGAGGTGAGAGAGTCATGATCGGTGAAGAACTGCTGTCCTCGACAAGCCTGACGCTCGGCTGGCTGATTTATCTGCCGGTGTTGCTGTGGGCGCTTGTTCGGGCGCCGTGGGTCGAGTTGTTCAGTGACAGTCGTCGTCAGCATCTGTTGTTCGGCACGGTGTTCGCGTTGTTTCTGTTGTGGCTGGTGCGCAGGGATTTCGACACCGGGGTGTCTTATCACTTCATCGGCATGACGGCGGTGACCTTGCTGCTCGACTGGCCACTGGCGATTGTCGGAGGGCTGGTGGCGCAAGTCGGACTGGTACTGCTCGGGCGCCAGGATCTCGCGGCACTGGGAGTCAACGGCGCATTATTTATTCTGCTGCCGGTGGTGATTACCGAGTGCGTGGCGATCCTCGTCGAGCGCGCCCAGCCGCGCAATCCCTTTGTGTACATCTTCTGTTCCGGGTTTCTTGCCGCCGCGCTGTCGGCGTTGCTGTGCCTGCTGTTGAGCCTGACGCTGCTCTGGTACGACGGCTTGTTTGCCATGCCCGAATGGCTGGAAGACTTTATCGGCTACCTGTGGCTGATCATATTTCCAGAGGCATTCATCAACGGCATGGTCGTCAGCGCACTGGTGGTGTTCAGCCCGGAATGGCTGGAGACGTTCAATCGCACGCGCTACCTTTCGGCACCGTGGAAGGACGACGACCCGAAGTCTTGATCCTGTGTGCGCTCCTCGGCGGATCAGTGGCGCGGATCGAAATCGCCGGAAAACAGTTCATCCTCGGCATCCGGTGCGACCGGGATCTTGTGCTCTTCTGAGGCCCAGGCGCCGAGGTCGATCAGTTTGCAGCGATCGGAGCAGAACGGCCGAAACTTGTTATCGGGTGTGAATTCCACGGGGGCGCCACACGTTGGGCATTCTACGGTTGGGATCTGGCTCATGATTGGCCTCCACTTAAAGTCAGGTAAAAGTCATGCAGGCGCTCGACCTCGCTGTGCAGCCAGGCGAGGTCGCGGTCGTTGACCACCACGTCGTCGGCACGGCTCACACGGTCTTCGCGGCTCGACTGGGCCTTGAGGATCGCCTGAACCTGCTGCTCGCTGGTCTGGTCACGCTGCAAGGTGCGTTCGATCTGCAGTTGTTGCGGCGCGTCGATCACCAGGATTCGCTGGGTCATCGCGTGTTGCCCGGATTCGATCAGCAGCGGTGAAACCAGAATCGCGTAGGGCGATTTTGCCAGCGCCAGATGATGGGCGATTTCCTCGGCGATCAACGGATGCAGCAGGGCTTCCAGCCAGCGGCGCTGCTCCGGGTCTTCAAAAATCAGTTTGCGCAGGGCTGCACGGTCCAGCGTACCGTCAGCCTGCAACACGCCAGCGCCGAAGTGTTCGGTAATCCTGGCCAGCGCCGGACGCCCCGGTTCGACTACCCAGCGTGCTGCATGATCGGCGTCGATCACATGGATGCCGAGGTCGATGAAGTGCTGGGCAGCAGCGCTTTTGCCGCTGCCGATGCCGCCGGTCAGGCCGAGAATCCAGGGTTTTTCCACAGGGGTATTCATTTCAAACCGACAAACTGCCAATAGAAGTCGGTTATTTGACCACCCCAGAGCAAGGCAATCCAGCCGGCAATTGCCAGATAGGGTCCGAAGGGGATCGGCGTCGAGGTTTTCTGCTCGCGCACACGCAGCAAAATTACCCCGATAATCGCCCCCACCAGCGAAGACAGCAGGATCGTCAGCGGCAGAATCTGCCAGCCACCCCAGGCACCGAGCAGCGCCAGCAGCTTGAAATCACCGTGACCGATGCCGTCCTTGCCGGTCAGCAGTTTGAACAGCCAGAACACCGACCACAGCGCCATATAACCGGCCACCGCGCCCCACAGCGCATCGTGCAATGGCACGAACAGCCCGAAACTGTTGACGATCAGCCCCAACCACAACAACGGCAGCACCAGCACATCGGGCAGCAATTGATGCTCGGTGTCGATCAGGCTCATCGCCAGCAAGCCCCAGGTGAGGAAGATCAACAAGCCGGCCGCCCAGCCAAACCCCACATGCCAGGCGATAAACGCTGAAAGCAGTCCACAGCTCAATTCGGTCAGTGGATAGCGTTTGCTGATCGGCGCGGCGCACGCGGAGCAGCGTCCGCGCAGCCACAGATAACTGAGCAGCGGGATGTTTTCCCACGCACGGATTCGATGTGCGCAGTGTGGGCACTCGGAGGGCGGCAGCATCAGGTTGTAGGTCGGCAGCGGCGTTTCGCCGGGCAGGCCGAGCACATCCTGGGCCTGCTGGCGCCAATCGCGCTCGAGCATTTTTGGCAGGCGCCAGACCAGCACATTGAGAAAGCTGCCGACCACCAGGCCGAGCAGCAACGCGGTGAAGACAAAGGCCAGTGGGTACAGGGCAAACAGTTCGTCGATAGGCATGTCAGATCGCTGAGCCGAGTTGGAAGATCGGCAGGTACATCGCCACCACCAGACCGCCGACAATCACCCCCAGGACTACCATGATGAACGGCTCCATGAGGCTGGTGAGGTTGTCGACCATGTTATCCACTTCGTCCTCGTAAAACCCTGCGACCTTGTCGAGCATCTCGTCCAGTGCCCCGGACTCTTCGCCGATGGCGGTCATCTGCACCGCCATATTGGGAAAAACCCCGGTGGTGCGCATGGAAAAATTCAACTGCATGCCAGTGGAAACATCCTGGCGGATGCGCAACACAGCACGCTTGAACACCACGTTGCCCGTGGCACCCGCCACCGAGTCGAGCGCTTCCACCAGAGGTACGCCAGCAGCGAATGTAGTCGACAAGGTTCGGGCAAATCGGGCCACGGCAGATTTGTACATCAACGTGCCCACCAACGGCAGTTTCAACAGCCAGGTGTCTTTGCGATCACGCATGGTCTGGGATTTTTTCAGCGCATGGCGGGTACCGAAAAACGCTGCCACCAAAGCAACGAGTATTGCCCACCACCATTGCTGCATGAATTCGGAGAGGCTGATCACCATCAGGGTGAAGGCCGGCAGCTCGGCGCCAAAACCGGAAAAAACCGACTCGAACTGCGGCACCACTTTCACCAGCAGAATCCCGGTCACCACGGCTGCAACCAGCACCACGGCGGTGGGGTAGGTCATGGCTTTCTTGATCTTGGCCTTGAGCGCTTCGCTTTTTTCCTTATAGGTCGCGACCCGTTCCAGCAACGTGTCGAGGGCGCCGGACTGTTCGCCGGCATCCACGAGGTTGCAATACAGCTCATCGAAATACTGCGGCTTCTTGCGCAGGGCGTTGGCGAAACTGTTGCCGGCGGCGACCTCCTGTTTCACCTCGTCGACCAGTTTGCGCATGGCCGGGTTTTCGAAACCCTCACCGATGATGTCGAACGACTGCAGCAGCGGTACGCCAGCCTTCATCATGGTTGCCATCTGCCGAGTGAACAGGGCGATGTCCCGGGGCTTGATGCGTTTGCCGAAGCTAAAAAGCGAGGCAGTTTTTTTGCGCACCTTGCCCGGATTGATCCCTTGCTTGCGCAGTTGAGCCTTGATCAGTGCCGGGTTCTGCCCGCTTAATTCACCGCTGAGTTTGCTGCCATTCTTGTCCGTGCCCTCCCAGGCGTAGACACTGATTTTCGCTGCCTTGACCGCCATGTTCAGTCCTTGGTGACCCGGTTGATTTCTTCCAGGCTGGTAATGCCTTGCATGGCCTTGCGCAGGCCTGAGGTACGCAGGTCGTCGAAGCCGTCGCGGCGCATCTGGATATCGATTTCCAGCGAGTTGCCCTCGGCCATGATCAGTCGTTGCAGATCCGGTGTGTTCTTCACCACTTCATAAATCCCCACGCGTCCCTTGTAACCGCCATTGCAGTGATCGCAACCAACCGGCTCGTAGATCGTGAAACTGCCGATGCGTTCCTCGGGGAAGCCTTCCTTGATCAGGGTTTCGCGCGGAATCTCGATGGCTTTCTTGCAGTGGCTGCACAGCTTGCGCGCCAGCCGCTGGGCGATGATCAGGCTGACCGAGGTGGCGATGTTGAAGCCGGGGATGCCCATGTTGTGCAGGCGGGTCAGGGTTTCTGCGGCGCTGTTGGTGTGCAGTGTGGACAACACGAGGTGACCGGTTTGTGCAGCCTTGATCGCGATCTCGGCGGTTTCCAGGTCGCGGATCTCACCGACCATGATCACGTCCGGGTCCTGACGCAGAAACGAGCGCAAAGCCTGGGCAAAGTCGAGCCCCTGCCTGGGGTTGACGTTGACCTGGTTGATGCCTTCCATGTTGATCTCCACCGGGTCTTCGGCGGTGGAGATGTTGATGTCGACCGTGTTGAGAATATTCAGCCCGGTGTACAGCGACACGGTTTTGCCCGAGCCAGTGGGGCCGGTGACCAGAATCATCCCTTGAGGCTGCTTGAGGGCTGCCATGTACAGGTCTTTCTGCTCTGGCTCATAGCCGAGAGCGTCGATGCCCATCTGCGCGCTGGACGGGTCGAGAATCCGGATCACCACTTTCTCGCCCCACAGGGTCGGCAGGGTGTTGACCCGGAAGTCGATCGACTTGCTCTTCGACAGGCGCATTTTGATCCGGCCGTCCTGCGGCTTGCGCCGTTCAGAGATGTCGAGGCTGGCCATGACTTTCAAGCGTGCGGCGATGCGTCCGGCCAGTTGAATCGGCGGCTTGGCCACTTCGCGCAGAATCCCGTCGGTGCGCACCCGTACCCGGTAGTTCTTTTCGTAAGGCTCGAAATGCAGGTCGGAGGAGCCGCTCTTGATCGCGTCCAGCAGCATCTTGTGGACGAAACGCACCACCGGCGCATCGTCGGCGTCTTGTCCGCCGATGGCGTCCTGCTTGTTGTCGTCGATCGATTCGACATCGATGCCGTCGAGATCGACGTCGTCCATATCTTCGAGACCCGTGCTTTGGGTGTCGAAGAACTTTTCGATGGCGTCGGTGAGTTTGTCGTCTTCCACCAGAATGGCTTCGGTGCTTAAACCGGTGCTGAACTGGATGTCGTTGATTGCTTGATGGTTGCTCGGGTCGGAAATCCCCACGAACAGCTTGTTGCCGCGCCGCCACAGGGGCAGGGCGTGATGCTGGCGCACCAGTTTTTCACTGACCAGGCCTTTGGGCTGGGTTTCCTTGTCCAGGCAATTAAGGTCAAGGAACGCCATGCCGAAGTGCTCTGAGGCGATCTCGGCTACCTGAGAGCTCTTTACCAGTTTGTTCTGCACCAGATAGCTGACCAGCGACAGCCGATTGCGCTGGGCCTGTTGCGAGGCCTGCTCGGCGCTTTTTTCCGTCAGCAGTTCGGCCTGCACCAATTGTTTGGCCAGACCGCTCAGAGCGATGTCATTCATGGGGATTCCGCACGCTTGCCGTTCATGACTTATAGCCTAGTCAAGTGACAGCGCCAAACACGGTCGGTGCAGGTGACAAAAAGTGTCAGATAGTGCGGTTGCGGGTTGTAGGAAAGTGCGTAGAGCGCTGCTCGTGCCTCGTGTGCAGGGCTTTCAGGCGCTTGGCATGGGCTATGCTCGATTCATCTCAGATCATGAGATTTCTACTCATGCATGGAGCGTTTCTATGAAAAAACAACAAGGTTTTACGCTGATCGAGCTGCTGATCGTTGTGGCGATCATCGGGATTCTGGCGACTATCGCCCTGCCGCAGTATTCGAAATATCAGGCGCGATCCAAGGTGACGGCGGGGCTGGCGGAAATCAGTGCGATGAAAGTGCCATTCGAAGACACCATCAATCAGGGGACCGACCCGACGCTGACACTCGTTGCGGGGAGCGCGACCGTCACAACGTCCAATTGTGCCGTCACCGCATCGGGCACCGCTTCCACGGGCGCGGGCTCGATCGTCTGCACCATCAAAAATGCGCCAGGTCCGGTGCTGGACAAAACCATCACGCTCACTCGATCGTCCGGCACTGGTGCGGGCGTCTGGACATGCGGCACTACTGTTGCTCCTGACTTTTCGCCAAAAGGCTGCACTGCCACCGGTACTTGATATTCGGCCTTCCTGGTTTAAGGAATGCCCCGCAACGCGGGGCATTTTTCATTGCCTGGCATCTCACAAAAGCTTCAATAATTTCAGCGCCTTAGGAACTTTTCAAAAAGCCGCAACTTGCATGTGAATATTCAGCAAGTCATGCATTTTGCATGAAACCGGAAATTTGCATTATTCATAAGATGTTGATTTATAACGATTTTACGTCATGAGAAAAGTTGGCACAGCGTTCGCAATATCTACGGTAACCCTGCTGACAAGACATCCAGCAGACTTTCCAGAAAAACAGGAGTTACTCGTATGAAGAAGTTCGCTATCACTGCCGCTGCTGCAACCGCGCTGACCCTGACCATGGCTTCCGGTGCATTCGCACAATCGGCTCAGGCTACCCAGGCTCCAATGACTCTGGCCGCCGGTGAAGTCACCGAGATGAAACAAGACACTTCCGATACCTGGATCACCACCAAGGTCAAAGCTGACCTGGTTACCGAAAAAGGCATTCCAGGCACCGACATTAAAGTCGAAACCAACAAAGGCGTTGTGTCGCTGTCGTCGACTACTACCGTAACCGACTCGCAGAAAGACGTAGCTGTTGCCATCGCCAAGAAAATCAAAGGCGTTAAAGCGGTCTCCGCTGACGGCCTGAAAGCCGAGTAAGGCATGACTTCTCGCCTGGACCGGGAGAAGGCGCGACAGACGGGCCGAGCAATACGTCTGCCGCAACTTTAGAGTTCATGCGAACGGTCACACGGATGTGATCATTACAGGCCCCGGCACTTTGTGTCGGGGCCTGTTTTATTTCAGGGCGAAAAAAGAAGTAAATGTGGGAGCGAGCTTGCTCGCGAATGCAATCTGTCAGTTGACTAATAGGCTGACTGACCTGACGCCTTCGCGAGCAAGCTCGCTCCCACAGATACGGTGTTGAATCAGGATCAATTACCGCGTTTACTGTCGATCTGCTTCAGGCGACTGCCTTCAAAGCGCAGGTACTGATACATGCCGTTGCTCGGGCCATAGGTCCATTCCTCGACCTGAAACTCTTCCCGTCGATTGGCGCTACGCTTGTAACCCAGCGCATCGCGGCTGACCGGCTCGCCGCACTTGTTCAGCACTTCGCTTGCGCGGTCGCCTAGGCTGATCAGTTGGCTGCCGCAACGCAACGTATCGGATGCAGACGCCTGGCCAGCAACCAATGTCAGTGCCATTGCCGCCAGCCATCTGTGCTTCATCATTCGGCATCCAGGTGCATTTGCGTCACCACCCGACCGTCGCTCTCGGCCTCGCTCAGATTGGTGTCGATGAAGTACACGCGCTCGTCAGCCAGTTGGCCCTTGTCCACCAGATAATCCTTGATGCTGCTGGCACGGTCCTGACCCAACTGACGCAGCAGAACATCGCTGGAACTCCAGAACTGGATTACGCCTTCGCGCATTTTCGCTGTGCGTTCTTCCTTGCCCAGATCCTTCCATTCGGCCGGCGGCTGGGTTTTCAGGCGAGTGCGGTAAATGCCTTCGAGCAGCGGGCCTTTCTCGCTGTCCGGCACTTCTATCAAGGAAGCCTGAGCCGGGACTTTATCGCCACGACGCTGGAGCATCTTGTAGTAGTTGTACTGGTATTCACGCTCCAGGCGCTGTTCGGCGAGCAACGGGCCGTCGCTGCTTTTGGCGGCGGCGCCCTCGATTTCCAGGCGCAGGGCCGGACGTTCCTTGAGTGCTTGGGACAACTTGACCAGAGCGCCCTCGGCATCCTTGCTCAACTCGCTGGAGCCCGGCGCGAACGACACCGTGCCGAGATCTTCGGAGCCGCCACCACTGACCAATCCGCCAATCATTTTGAATGGCGCGGCAGCGGCTTTGACGATCAGATTGCGCAGGGTCTGCCAGACAATCGGCATCACGCTGAATTGCGGGTTGTTCAAGTCGCCCGTCACGGGTAATTCGATGGAGATCTTGCCGTCAACGTCCTTGAGCAACGCGATTGCCAGTTTCAGCGGCAGGCTTGTCGCGTCCGGGCTGTCGACTCTCTCACCGAGTTGCAATTGCTCGACCACCACTTTGTTCTCGGCTTTCAATCGGCCCTTGGTGATCAGGTAATGCAGGTCGAGGTTGAGCCGACCCTTGCGGATACGGTATCCGGCGAATTTGCCGGAGTAGGGCGTCAGGGTGGTCAGCTCGACCCGTTTGAAACTGGTGGTGATGTCGAGGCTGGCCATCGGGTCGAACGGATTGACCGCGCCCTTGATGGTCACTGGCGCATAGCGATCGACCTTGCCTTTGATATCGACAGTGGCCGGTTTCGATTGTCGACTGTCGATGGTGCCGATCTGGCCGTTGAGTTGCTGGACGGCGGTGGCGAAATTCGGTGTCAGGCTGAAGTCCGCGAAATTGGCCGAGCCGTCGTTGATGGCGATACCGCCGATGCGAATACCCAGTGGTTTGTCTTTGCTGGCCGGTTTGGTGGCGGCGGTTGTTGCGCCGCTGTCAGCAGGCTGCGGAATCAGCAGGTCATCAACGTTGGTGGTGCGGTCATCGTTGATCATGAAGCGCACGTACGGCTGGAACAGATTGACCTTGTCGATCGACAGGCTGTCGCCGTGCTGATAGTTCAGGCCTTCCACCACCACTTGCTGCCACTTGAGGAAGTCGCGCGTCTTCAGGGTGTCGAGGGTGTGCAGTTGATCGATCTGCGCGCGGCCGGTGACGCTAAGTGCCAGAGGCTCGGTGCTCTTGAGGTTGACCTTGAGGTCACTGCCGAGCATGCCGCTGCGCAATTCGAGACGAATGAACGGATTGATGTAGGACTGCGCGACACGCAGGTCGATGTCCTTGGTTTTAACGTTGAGCTGGGCGTTGACCGGCGCCAGATTGACCGTGCCATCGGCCTGTATCTTGCCTTGTTTGCCCAGCCCGGTATCGAGTTTGAGCTTGAAGGGTGAGCCGTTGAGGCTGTCGAAATCCTGCAGGTCGACGTTCAACGGGGTGACATCCAGGGTCACCGGCGGGTTAGCCGAACGGTCTGCCAGGTGGACTGTGTAATTGCGCAGTTGCACATCTTTGAGCAGTACTTGCCACGGTTTGCTCGGTGCGCTCGGCTCAGATTTCGGTGAGTCAGCGGTCGCGGGTGTGCTGGCCGGTTCAGCGGCGGCTTTGGCGGCAGGTTTCGACGGTTGGCTGGCGAACAGTTTTTGCCAGTCCAGTTGACCGTCGGCCTCGAGGGCGGCCCAGGTTTCGAGTTTCTGGCTACGAATCTTGCCGACCACCACTTGCTGTTTCGCCAGGTCCACCGAAGTGTCGCTGATGTCGAGACGTTCGAGTTTCGCCAGAGGGCGTCCGTCGGGTGCCTTGATCGCGAACGGCGCGATGCTCACCGCAACGTTGTTCAACTGCAGCTCGGTTTGTTTCGACAGGTTGAGTTTGTATTCGGTGCTGAGGTTGATCACCCCTTCTTCGAGAACCAAGGGCACCGCGTCGCGCACATACGGCCAAAAAGCCTTCATCTTGCCGTCGGTGACTCTCAGCGTGCCTTCGGAGGCGATCGGGATCAGGCTGAAATTACCGCTCCAGTCGATCCGGCCGCCGGCAGGGCCGATGGCGACCAGGGTCATGTCGGCGCTGTCTTCAGGCAGTGTGCTGAGGTTTTTCAGCTCGAAGTTGAGGTCGTCGTAGAGGAATTCGATGGGTTCGCTCGGGCGTGCATCCTGAAAGTGCACGACACCGTTGGCGAGTTTGATCCGGTCGATGCGCAGCGGAAACGGTTTGGCATCGGGATCGACGGGTGTTGGTTCACTGGCGGGTACGTTGAACAGACCGAGCAGGTTGAGCTTGCCGTCTTTGGCGAAGAGAATTTCGGTCTTCGGTTTGTCCAGTTCGATGTCGGACAGATGTACGGCTTTTGTCCACAGACTGTCGAGTTGCAGGTCGGCGTACAGGCGTTCGAAACCGACCTGCTCTTTGCCGGGTTCACCGATGACCAGACCCCACAAGGTGAGTTTAAGGCTGAACGGATTGAGTTCGATGCGCTGGATATGCGCAGGCACCGCCGCATAGTTTGCCAGTTGCTGGTTGGCCACACGCAAGGCGATGCCCGGTAAAATCAGAAACCCCAGCAGGCTGTAGAGGGCCAGAGCGGTCAACAGTGCGCCAATCGCGCGAATCAATCCTTTGGGCATGTGCGGCTTCATCTGTCGTAATCGGAGTGCCTTGGAGTATGGCACGCGATTCTGGTTCCGAAGTACCTGGCGTTGAACAGGATTGTTCAGATTTGTTTGCAATCACCCAATATTGTGGGAGCGAGCTTGCTCGCGAAAGCGCTGGATCAGTTGATAAATATGCTGACTGACATGACGACTTCGCGAGCAAGCTCGCTCCCACAGTGGTGTGTGGTTATCCGTGGGTGAGCGTCAGAGTTGCAGGATCAGGGTTTTCAGTGGGGGCTGTTGATCAAGCGACGGGAAATCCGCGCCCGGGGTCATCACGCTCCATTCACGCACCGGGCGCCCGGCCTTCTCGGCGCAACGCAGGACCTGTTCGCGCCAGTCGTCCATGCTGACTTTCGCCAGGTTGTTGCAGCAGATCAGCACGCCGTTGTCGGCGGTGGTCAGCAGGGCCGGTTTGAGCAGGCTTTGATAGTCGCGCAGCAGGTCGACGGTGCCGAACGCGCTTTTGGCCCAGGCCGGCGGATCGAGCAGCACCAGATCGTATTGACGCTGTTCCAGGCGCTGATAGCTCGGCAGTTTCTGCCCGCGTCGCTGACTTATCGGCAGACCGGCCAATTGGCGGATGGCCGGAAAGTAGTCGGACTGAATGAACTCCATCTCCAGCAGCTGCGGATTGAGCAGGCCGTTTTCGCGACCGACCGCGAGGTTACCCTCGGCAAAATCCAGGTTGCACACCTCACGGGCGCCACCGGCCGCGGCACTCAAGCCAACGCCGCAGGTGTAGGCGAACAGGTTGAGCACGCTTTTGCCTTTGGCGTGGTCCTTGACCCAGCCGCGGGTGTTGCGCAGGTCGAGGAACAGCAACGGATCCTGCCCGGCATGGCGTCCACGCACGCGGTAATTCAGGCCCCATTCGTGACCGACCAGATCCACCAGCGCGGCATCTTCGGCGCGGTAGACGTGGTCTTCGCGGTCGATACGCGAGTTACCGCGGGAACGGTCGTTGTAGACCAGCAAAGTCTCCAACCCGAGAGTCTGATTGACCATGGCGTGCAGTTGCAGCAGCTCGTCACGCTCCAGCGTCTGGTGAAAACTTTGCACCAGCAATTGTGGGCCGTAGCGGTCGATGGTCAGGCCGCCGGCGCCTTCCTGGCTGCCATGAAACAGGCGATAGCAATCGGTGCCCTGGCTGTGCAGTACAGAGAGCAAGTCCTGGCGTTGGTCGAGGGCGGCGCGCAGCGCCTGATTCAAGGAAGACATGCGTGCGCCTTGCTGGAGAGAATTGGGGCGCGGGAGTTTAGCAGCTTGGCGGGCGACCGGGGTGCTGCCTTCGCGAGCAAGCTCGCTCCCACAGGGGATCGTCGCTGCAAATCAGATCAACTGTGGGAGCGAGCTTGCTCCGGTCTGGGGTGCGACGAAGCCTTTCGTTCCGGTCAGGTCAGCGACCCCTTTCGCCGCTTCGCCCGTGATCGTTACTGATTGAGCCGCGTGTCGATCAGGCCTTGCACCACGCTCGGGTCGGCCAGGGTTGAGGTGTCACCGAGGCTGTCGAGTTCGTTGCAGGCGATCTTGCGCAATATGCGCCGCATGATCTTGCCTGAGCGGGTTTTCGGCAAGGCCGGCGCCCACTGGATCAGATCCGGTTTGGCGAAACTGCCGATCTCCTTGCTGACGTGGGCCAGCAGCTCCTTCTTCAGCTCATCGCTGGGCTCGGTGCCGTTCATCGGTGTGACGAAGGCGTAAATGCCCTGGCCTTTGACGTCATGTGGATAACCGACCACCGCTGCCTCGGCGATGCTGTTGTGCAGCACCAGCGCGCTTTCCACTTCGGCGGTGCCGATGCGATGGCCGGAAACGTTAATCACATCGTCGATACGCCCGGTGATCCAGTAATCGCCGTCCTCGTCGCGACGGGCGCCGTCGCCGGTAAAGTAGTAGCCGGGGTAGGGTTTGAAATAGGTGTCGACCATTCGTTGCGGGTCGCCGTACACACTGCGGATCTGCCCCGGCCAGCTTGATTTTATGGCGAGCACGCCGCTGCCGGAGCCTTTGATTTCCTTGCCTTGTTCATCGAGCAGCACCGGTTGCACGCCGAACATCGGTTGCGTGGCGCAGCCCGGTTTGATCCGCTGCGCACTCACCAGGGGGCTGAGCATGATGCCGCCGGTTTCGGTCTGCCACCAGGTATCGACGATGGGGCAGCGCTGTTCGCCGACCACGTTGAAATACCATTCCCACGCTTCCGGGTTGATCGGCTCACCGACACTGCCGAGTAATCTGAGGCTTTGCCGCGAAGTTTCCTTCAGTGGTTCGGCACCTTCGCGCATCAACGCGCGCAGTGCCGTCGGTGCGGTGTAGAAGATATTGACCTTGTGCTTGTCGATGACCTGCCAGAAGCGCGAGCTGCTCGGATAGCTCGGCACGCCTTCGAACATCAGCGTGGTCGCGCCATTGGCCAATGGGCCGTAGACGATGTAGCTGTGGCCGGTCACCCAACCGACGTCGGCAGTGCACCAGAACACTTCGCCGTCGCGGTAATCGAGCACGTATTTGAAGGTCATCGCCGCTTGCAGCAGATAGCCGCCGGTGGTGTGCAGCACGCCTTTGGGTTTGCCGGTGCTGCCGGAGGTGTAGAGGATGAACAGCGGGTCTTCGGCGTCCATCGGTTCCGGGGGGCAATCGTCGCTGACGTCGCGCACGGCCTGGTGATACCAGAGGTCTCGGCCCTCGACCCAATCGACCTTGCCTTGCGTGCGCTCGACGACGACGACAGTGCTGACATCCGGGCAACTTTGCAGGGCTTGGTCGACGTTGTTTTTCAGCAGCACGAATTTGCCACCGCGCACGCCTTCGTCGGCGGTGATCACGGTGCGGCAATCGGCATCGAGGATACGGTCACGCAGGGAGTCGGGGGAAAAACCGCCAAACACCACTGAATGAACCGCGCCGATTCGCGCGCAGGCGAGCATGGCGTAGGCGGCCTCGGGAATCATCGGCATGTAGATGCACACTCGATCGCCTTTCTTCACCCCACGGCTTTTCAGCACGTTGGCCAGTCGGCAGACGTGATGATGGAGTTTTCTGTAAGTGATTTGTGCCGATTCGGCAGGGTCGTCGCCTTCCCAGATCAGGGCGGTCTGATCGCCGCGCTGTGCAAGGTGACGGTCGATGCAGTTGTAACTGACGTTCAGTTTGCCGCCGGCAAACCAGGCGGCTTCACCGGTTTTCAGGTCGTAGCGCTGAACGGTTTGCCACGGCGTGCTCCAGTCGAGGAAGCGTGTGGCCTGCTCGGCCCAGAAAGTGCTGGGATGTTCAATGGATTCACGGTACAGGCGCTGATAGTCGTCCTGACTCAACTGAGCAGCCCGGCGGACGGCATCGGCTTGGGGGAATGTGCTGATATCGAACATGACGGTTCCTTATTCTTGTGTGCACAAGGATAAAGATGCGCCGAGCGGTGCACAGGTTCAAGTCATGTACAAAACAACTGTGGGAGCGAGCTTGCTCGCGAACGCGGTGTATCAGGCAACAAATATGCTGAATGATAAACCGCATTCGCGAGCAAGCTCGCTCCCACAGGGGATTTGGGGTTGCCCACAAAATCTGAGTCTGGCTCAAGTTCTGTGGGCGGGCTTTTTATCACCCGCGGTGACGACCGCGGAAGTAGTTGATCAAGCCCTGGGTAGACGGATCGTCAGAATTGGTTTCGTCGCTGCCGACCAGACGGTTGTAAACGCCTTTGCCCAATTCCTTGCCCAGTTCCACGCCCCACTGGTCAAAGGCGTTGATGCCCCAGACCACGCTTTGCACAAACACTTTATGTTCATACATGGCCACCAGTGCGCCAAGACGACGCGGGCTGATGCGTTCGACCACAAGGGTGTTGCTCGGACGGTTGCCCGGGATCACCTTGTGCGGTGCGAGTTTGTGCACCTGTTCTTCGCTCATGCCCTTGTCGCGCAGTTCTGCTTCGGCTTCCGGCAGGGTCTTGCCGAGCATCAGCGCCTGGCTCTGCGACAGGCAGTTGGCGTACAGCCACTGATGGTGGTCGGACACCGGGTTGAAGCTGACGATTGGCACGATGAAGTCGGCCGGGATCAGTTGGCTGCCTTGGTGCAGCAACTGGTGGTAGGCGTGCTGACCATTGCAGCCGACGCCGCCCCAGATCACCGGGCCGGTATCGGTCGAGACAGGGGTGCCGTCCTGACGCACGCTCTTGCCGTTGGACTCCATGTCCAGTTGCTGCAAGTGCTTGGTGATGTTGCGCAGGTAGTGGTCATACGGCAGGATCGCGTGGCTTTGCGAGCCCCAGAAGTTGCCGTACCACACGCCGAGCAGCGCCAGCAGCACCGGCATGTTCTGTTCGAACGGCGCGGTCTGGAAATGCTGGTCCATGGTGTAGGCACCGGACAGCAGTTCCTTGAAGTTGGACATACCGATGGCCAGGGCAATCGGCAAACCGATGGCCGACCATAGCGAGTAACGGCCGCCAACCCAGTCCCACATTGGGAAGATGTTTTCTTCGCGGATGCCGAACGCCACGGCTGCGGCGTTGTTGCTCGATACCGCGATGAAGTGACGATACAGCTCGGCTTCCGAACCGCCCTGAGCCAGATACCAGGCGCGTGCGGCCTGAGCGTTCTTCAGGGTTTCGAGGGTGTTGAACGACTTCGACGAAACGATGAACAGCGTGGTTTCGGCGCGCAGCTTTTGCGTCAGTTCGTGGAACTCACTGCCGTCGATGTTCGCCAGGTAGTGGCAGCGCACGCCTTTTTGCGCGTAGGACAGCAGCGCTTCAGAAACCAGCTCAGGGCCGAGGAACGAACCACCGATGCCGATATTGACCACGTCAGTGATCGGCTTCTCGGTGTAACCACGCCACAGGCCGTCGTGGATGCGGCCGACCAGATCGGTGATCTGGTTCAGCACCTTGTGCACTTCCGGCATCACGTTGACGCCGTTGACCGACAGCTTGTCGCCTACCGGACGGCGCAGGGCGGTGTGTAGTGCAGGGCGCTCTTCGGACGAGTTGACGATTTCGCCGTCGAACAGCGCTTTGATCGCGCCCTTCAGATCGACTTCATTGGCCAGGCCCACCAACAGGTTGCGGGTCTGGGCGTTGATCAAATTCTTCGAATAATCGAGAAACAGCCCGCAGCTGCTGAGGGTGAACTGATTGAAGCGCTGCGGATCGGCGTTAAAGGCTTCGCGCATGCTGAAATCCTGCATGGCTTGGCGGTGATCTTTCAACGCTTGCCAGGCGGGCAGAGCGGTAACGTCATGAGGAGTGAGGTAGTACGCCATCGCTGCGGTTTTCCTTTTTACTTGAACGGCCTTTTGAACACTGAACAGGCCAGCACGCTCTGTTTGGGCGTGGGCCAACTGCGTCGACACGGTTTTTGGACACAGGGCGGATACAGTAAACCTCGCGCTGCAATCTGTCTTGGCTTTGTCTGACCCGATCCCTGTACTTTTTTAACATTGATACCGGGAACGAGGCGACAAACGGAGAATAGCGGGGCTGAACCGAGCATAAAACAACTGTGGGAGCGAGGCTGCTCGCGAAGGCGTCGTGTCAGGCGGCGCTGTGTCATCTGACAGATTGCATTCGCGAGCAAGTTCGCTCCCACAGGGTATTGCGGTGATGCTTACGTCGGTGTATCGAGATTCAGGTGCAGGTTATCGATCAACCGCGTAGTGCCGAGAAACGCCGCCACCAGAATCACCAGATCACGGTCTTCAGCCGTCGCCGGACGCAAGGTCAGGGCGTGGCGAATTTCCAGATAATCCGGGCGCAGGCCCGCCGCTTCCAGTTGCTGCAGTTGTGCGTTGATCAGGGCAGGGAAATCCCGCTCACCTTGCGTGATCGACTCGGCAATCGTGCTCAGGGTGCGATAGACCACTGGGGCAACGGCGCGTTGTTCTTCGCTGAGAAAACCGTTGCGCGACGACAGTGCCAGGCCATCGTCAGCGCGGACCGTCGGTTCGCCGATGATCTGGATCGGCATGTTCAGGTCGTGCACCAGCGCGCGGATCACCGCCAGTTGCTGGAAGTCCTTCTGGCCGAAAATCGCCAGATCCGGCTGGACCATGTTGAACAACTTGCTGACCACCGTCGCCACACCTTCGAAGTGCCCCGGACGGCTGGCACCGCACAGGCCTTCGGAGAGTTGCGGCACGCTGACCCGGGTCTGCCCGGCCATGCCATCGGGGTACATCTCTTCAACAGTCGGCGCGAACAGCAGCGAGCAGCCGGCTTCGAGCAGTTTTTCCTGATCCGCCGCGAGGGTGCGTGGGTACTTGTCGAGGTCTTCGCCGGCGCCGAATTGCAGCGGGTTGACGAAAATGCTCGCGACCACGAAATCCACGCGTTGTGTGGCTTTGGTCACCAGCGCGACGTGGCCGCTGTGCAGGTTGCCCATGGTCGGCACGAAGCCGATGCGCTTGCCTTCGCTACGGGCGCGGGCTACGGCGGCGCGCAGTTCGCGTACGGTTTTGACGGTGTTCATGCAGAGAATCCGTGTTCGATGCCGGGGAACGTGGTGGCTTTGACTTCCTTGACGTAAGCCTTCAGCGCGGCGTGAATGCTGTGATGATCCTGCATGAAGTTCTTCACGAATTTCGGTACGCGGCCGGTAATCGACAGACCGAGCATGTCGTGCAGCACCAGGACTTGACCATCGGTGGCGCTACCGGCGCCGATACCGATGACCGGAATCTTCACCGCTTGGCTGATTTCTGCCGCCAGTTCGCTCGGTACACATTCGAGCAGCAGCATCGCCGCGCCAGCCTGCTCCAGCGAGATCGCGTCGGCGCGCATCTGCCGCGCCTGGTTCTCGTTGCGACCCTGCACTTTATAGCCGCCCAGAATGTTCACCGCTTGCGGGGTCAGGCCCATGTGCGCACAAACCGGGATACCACGCTCGGCGAGCAGACGGATCGACTCGGCCAGCCATAACGCACCTTCGACCTTGATCATGTGCGCGCCGGCCTGCATCAGCATGGCGGAGTTGGTCATGGTTTGCTCGAGGGTTGCGTAAGCCATGAACGGCAGGTCGGCCATGATCAGGGCATCGCGGTTGCCGCGTTTGACGCTGGCAGTGTGATAGGCCATTTCTGCGGTGGTTACCGGCAGGGTACTGTCGTGACCTTGCAGGACCATGCCGAGGGAATCGCCCACCAGCAACACTTCGACACCGGCCTCGTTGCAGGCGTGAGCGAAAGTCGCGTCATAGCAGGTCAGCATGGTGATCTTTTCACCTTTCTGCTTGAGGCTCTGGAGCGTGGTCAGGGTGATGGCTGGCATGTAAAAAATCCTCGTTCAGGCGCTCTGGAAACTACTGCGAGTAACGCGCGTGATTCTTCATCTACTCAGGCGCACGGTCTTTTGTCGTGCTTATAAGGCCTGGATTGCGCCCGTATGTGCCGGGTTGGCGGCAGCGGGACGCCTATAGTCGTGAGGAGCCAAGCGGAAGTCAATTGCGTGTGTTACCGCATTGTTACGAGGGGAGTGTTACCGGCGTTACTGATGCGATTCAGCGGCGCGGCGGGGCTGATGCGCGGAGATTTTGTCCGACAAAAACTGAAGATTGTCAGGTGACCTGTGGCGAGGGGATTTAGCGAAACGTCGCACCGCCCCGTTGGGTCGCGAAGCGGCCTCATTTTTGTAATACAGGGTTGGTCAGATTTGGGACTGCTTCGCAGTCCAACGGGGATAAATCCCCTCGCCACACAACCGCATTCCACAGTTTTTTTTGTCAGGGCTGGGGGAGGCGTTCGAGGCCGACGAACGGGCAGGCTGCCAGCAGGTCGGCAAGGCTGCGGCCATCGGCAAGGCGCAAATCGGCTGGAGCCAGTTCGGCCAGTGGATACAGGACGAATGCACGTTCCTGAATCTGATAGTGAGGGACTTTCAGCCGTGGCTCGTCGATCAGCCGATCACCGAACAGCAGAATATCCAGATCCAACGTGCGCGGGCCCCAGCGTTCCAAGCGTTCGCGGCCCTGATCGTTTTCGATGGCTTGCAGTGCGTCGAGCAGATCCAGCGGGGCCAGTGCGCTGTCGAGCGCGGCGACCGCGTTGGTGTAACGCGGCTGGCCCGGCAACAGCGAGTCGCTTTGATAGAAGGCGGAAACGCTGACGAGTGCGGTCTGCGGCAATTGCGCCAGCGCGTCGACCGCGCTACGCAATTGTTCGGCAGGGTCAGCGAGATTGCTGCCCATGCCGATGTAGATACGTTCCATGCCTTACTCGCCCGTGGCGCTCGGCGCACCGGCGCGTTTGCGTTTGGAACCGCTGCTGCGACGACGTTTGCGCGGCGCGCCGCTGGCGTCTTCACCCTTGCCGCTGAGGTCGCGGATCATGTCGCGACGTTCGCTGTCGTTGGCATCCTGATAGTCAGTCCACCATTCGCCCAGGCCGTCGGTCTGCTCACCGGCGCTTTCACGCAACAGCAGGAAATCGTAACCGGCGCGGAAGCGCGGGTTGTCGAGCAACAAGTCGGCACGCTTGCCGCTGCGCCGTGGCAGGCGCTCCTGCATGTCCCAGATCTCGCGGATCGGCATGGTGAAGCGCTTCGGAATTGCAATGCGCTGGCACTGTTCGGCGATCAACTCGTGCGCGGCTTCCTGCATCGCCGGAATCGGCGGCATGCCACGCTCTTGCAAACGCAACACGCGGGCCGGCAGGGCAGGCCACAGCATCGCGGCAAACAGGAACGCCGGGGTTACCGGTTTGTTCTGCTTGATGCGCAAGTCGGTGTTGGTCAGCGCTTCGCTGATCAGCGTGTGGGTGTAATCCGGGTTGTGTTCCAGTGCGTCGGCACTCGCCGGAAACAACGGGGCGAACAGTTGAAGATCGACCAGCATCTCGAAGGTGATCGCGCCGTGTCCGGAAAGGAACAGCTTGAGCACTTCTTCGAACAGGCGTGCCGATGGAATCTCGCGCAGCATCGGCGCCAGTTCGCGGATCGGTTGAACGGTGTGTTTTTCGATGCCGAAATTGAGCTTGGCAGCGAAACGCACGGCCCGCAGCATGCGTACCGGGTCTTCCTGGTAACGCTGCTTCGGGTCGCCGATCAGGCGGATCAGGTGATTGCGAATGTCGTGTACGCCGTTGGCGTAATCGAGAATGCGTTCGCTTACCGGATCGTAATACAGGGCGTTGATGGTGAAGTCGCGGCGTTGCGCGTCTTCTTCCAGGGTGCCATAGACGTTGTCGCGCAGAATCCGCCCGCTTTCGTTACGCGAAGACTGATTACTGTCTTCGTCGTCTTCGTTTACGGGGTGATTGGCGCGGAAGGTCGCGACTTCAATGATTTCGCGACCAAAATGGATATGCACCAGTTTGAAGCGACGACCGATGATCCGCGCATTGCGGAATTCGGCGCGGACTTGCTCGGGCGTGGCGCTGGTGGCGACGTCGAAATCCTTGGGCGTGATACCCAAAAGCATGTCACGCACGCAACCGCCGACCAGATAGGCCTGGTAACCGGCGCCCTGCAAGCGTTCGACGATATTGACCGCGTAGCGGCTGAATTGCGTTTTCTGCAGCGAGTGTTGACCGCTGTTGAGCACTTCAGGGGTGCTACGGATGTGTTGCGTACGACGCACGGGAGTTCGGAATGACTGGAACAACTTCTTCAGCATGGGATGCACTGTTTGAAGGAATGTTCGGCCATACCAAAGAATGACCGCATGATGGGCGCAGATTCTAGCATTTAGTCAGGGGATGGTGTAGGACACAGCCGATTTGCCGTGCAAGCCGCGAGCTACAGGCTTCTGACGCGATGAAAATGGGGATTTTACGGGAGGGAGAAACTACAAGGGGAGCCGAAGCTCCCCAAGAAAGTAGTTGCGTGCTCTTTTTTATTATTGATTCGGGCTTCTTGTTTTTGTTGAGTGCCCTCGCCATGAAGCTTTTCCTTCATGACCCTCCCAATCGGGAGCCAAGAGCAAACGGATTGCTTTGGTCGCTGAATTGCAGTGATCTATCGATCCAACCAGTACAGGCTCTGTCTTAGGACAGTTTTTGTTGTTCTCGGCCTGGTCGTGGGGCAAGCCCCAAATACAACGCCTCTCCAAAAGAATCAGTTAGCTGCGCCTCTCGCCGTCTTGTTTTTATTGTGCGTGAGTCGATTCGTCTTATTTTTATTGTCTTGTGCAATGCTTGTTATTGTTCTTGTACCAAACATATAGCAGGGGGCGTGCCAACTTTTGCGAGGTCCAATAAAACAAGGGGTTAGGTCGATATAACCCTTTTGCAGGGGCGAAAAAAAGCCGGGGTTTCGTTACCGATAACCCCGGCTTCTGTTACGTGAAAGGACTGAGGTAACAGTTTTTTCACATCTTCAAGCGTTACCCGCACACTCGACAGGTAACGTTCAGCTCTCGCTGGCGACCCCGGTCTTGCGCCGTGGAATGCCCAGACGCTGACGGCGTTCCCACAGGCATTTACGGCTGACGCCCAGTTTGCGCGCCAGTTCGGTCTCGGTCATGTGGTCTTGATGCTCGAGAACGAAGTGCTGGAAGTAGTCCTCCAGCGACAGGTCTTCGGTCGGCTCGTGGCTGCTATTGGCGTTACCGCCGGTTTGCGGTGGCAGGCCGATGAACTCGTCGTCTTCCAGATCGCTCAGCTCGATGTCGATACCCAGCAGATCAGCGGAAATTTCCGGGCTCTCGCTGAGAATCACCGCGCGCTCGACAGCGTTTTCCAGCTCGCGCACGTTACCCGGCCAGGAATAGTGACGGATGGCCTGTTCGGCATCTGCGGCAAACTTCAGGTCGGTACGGTTGATGCGCGCACTCTGGCGGGCGAGGAAGGCGCTGGCGATTTCGTTGACGTCAGCACCGCGCTCGCGCAGAGCCGGCAGTTTCAACGCGATCACGTGCAGGCGGTAATAAAGGTCTTCGCGAAACTGACCGATTTTCGCCAGGCTTTTCAGGTCCCGGTGAGTCGCGGCGATCAGGCGGACATCGACCTTTTGTGACTGCACAGAGCCGACCCGGCGAATTTCGCCTTCCTGCAACACACGCAGCAAGCGAGCCTGGGCTTCGAGTGGCAGTTCGCCAATCTCGTCGAGGAACATCGTGCCGCCGTCTGCCGCTTCCACAAGGCCAGCACGCCCGGCGCTGGCGCCAGTGAACGCGCCTTTTTCGTGGCCGAACAGTTCGGACTCGATCAGGCTTTCCGGGATGGCTGCGCAGTTCACCGAAATCATCGGCGCCTTGGCGCGTTTCGACAGGTTGTGCAGCGCACGCGCCACCAATTCTTTACCGGTGCCGGACTCGCCCTGGATCAAGACGTTGGAATCGGTCGGGGCGACTTTGCGGATCTTGCTGTACAGATCCTGCATCGGCGGGCACGAACCAATGATGCCGATTTCGCCATTGCTGTTGTCGACGGCGGATTTGCCGCTGCCATTGGCGGTTTTGGCGGTAACAGTCTCACCGGCAGCAGGCGCCGATTGACGATCACGCAAGATTCGCGCAACAGCCTGGAGCATTTCATCGTGGTCGAAAGGCTTGGCGATGTAGTCCACCGCGCCCATCTTCATCGAATCCACCGCCGAGCGCAGGCTGGCGTAACTGGTCATGATCAGCACCGGCGTGCCCTGACCAAGCTTGATCAGCTCGGTGCCCGGAGCGCCCGGCAAGCGCAGATCGCTGACGATCAGATCGAACGTAGGAATGGTGAAGCGTTCTTGTGCTTCCTGCACTGAACCGGCTTCGCTGACCTGATACTGGTTACGTTCCAGCAGGCGGCGCAAGGCGGAGCGGATAATTGTTTCGTCTTCGACGATCAAAATGTGCGGCATTGATTCGATACTCTCGACGGTCTCAGTTCACAGCGGACGTCGCTTCGACATGACGCGGTAAGGTCACCCGGATACGGGTGCCGCGTTGGCTTTGTACATCAGCCGGGCTGTCGATGGTGATTTGTCCATAATGCTCTTCAACGATGGAATAGACCAGTGCAAGGCCCAGACCGGTGCCTTCGCCAGGGTCCTTGGTGGTGAAGAAGGGTTCGAACAATCGGTCCATGATGTTCTTCGGAATACCGCTGCCTTCGTCTTCGACGATCAGATCGACCGTGTGTTCGCCGGCTTCACTCTTGACCCGTACCGCACTGTGCGGCGGCGAGGCGTCACGGGCGTTGGAGAGCAGATTGATCAGCACTTGGGCGAGCCGCTGCGGATCGCCCTCGACCCAGTGATCGGGATCGCAAAGATTGTAGAACTGCACCTCGAAATTGCGCCGGTTCAACGCCAACAGCCCGATGGCATCCTGCGCGACTTCGGCCAGACAAACGGGCTCGTCGCTGTGCTGATGGCTGCCCGCGTGAGCGAAGCTCATCAGCGACTGGACGATGCGTGACACGCGTTTGGTCTGTTCGAGAATCTGCCCGCTGATTTCGGTCAGTTCGCTATCGTCTTCGCGCTCTTCGCGCAGGTTCTGCGCCAGACAGGCGATACCGGTGATCGGGTTGCCGATTTCGTGGGCCACACCCGCGGCAAGACGACCGATGCTGGCCAGACGCTCGGAGTGCACCAGTTTGTCTTCGAGCATCTGGGTTTCGGTGAGGTCTTCGACCAGCAGCACCAGGCCGCTGTTGCCGGGGGCCAGCGGCTCGTCAATCGCTGCTTTGTGCAGATTGAGCCAGCGAGTCTGGCCGTCGAGGGCCAGGTGCTGTTTGTGCAAGTGTTCATCGGGCAGATTGATGAAACCTTGGAGCAATTCTTTCCACGGATCGCCGAGGGTGCTCAGGCGCGAGCCGACAACACGTTGCGCGGCAATCCCGGTCAGTTCTTCCATGGCCTTGTTCCACATCAGGATCTCTTGATCCTTGGCCAGCGAACAGACGCCCATCGGTAGTTCCTGCAAGGTCTGGCGATGGTAGCGGCGCAGGGCATCGAGTTCGGCGGCTAAACCTGTGAGGCGCGAGTGATAATCCTCGAGGCGGCTTTCGATGAAGTGAATGTCTTCGGTGACGTAGTTTTCGCCCCCAGCTTTGTAAGGCAGGAAGGTTTCGACCATGTCCTGGGCGACGCTCGGGCCCATCAGGCCAGAGAGGTTGGCTTCGATACGATCGCGTAACCGGCGCAAGGCGTACGGGCGGCGTTCATCGAACGGTAGATAGAGATCACGCAGCGCCTGTTCGACTTCTTTCTGCGCAGCCTTGGCGCCCAGCGGTTTGGCCAGTTGCGTGGCGAATTCCTGTGGCGAGGCGGCGTGCAATTCCCGACGTTGCGGGCGACGCACGTTATCCACCGCGCAGGCTTCGGCAGCGGATGCTTCTTCGGGACTCGCATTGGTGAACAGCGAGATCAAGGTGAACATCAGCACGTTGGCGGCCAGCGAGGCGATCGCCGCCATGTGCCAACTGGTGTCGTCCAGCACGTAAATCATGTTCAGCAGCGGGATGTAGAAACCTTGCAGATTGCCGACCAGCGGCAGCAGCATGGTGACCACCCACACCAGAATCCCCGCCAGCAGACCGGCGATAAAACCGCGGCGGTTGGCAGTCGGCCAGTACAGCACCGACAACACGCCCGGGAGGAATTGCAGCGTGGCAACAAAAGCAACGATGCCGAGGTTAGCCAGATCCTGCCCCACGCCGAGCATCAGATAGAAACCGAAACCGGCCATGATGATCGCGACGATCAGCGCCCGACGGGTCCACTTCAGCCAGCGGTAGATGTTGCCTTCGGCGGGTGGCTGATAGAGCGGCAGCACCAAGTGGTTCAGCGCCATGCCCGACAGTGCCAGAGTAGTGACGATGATCAGGCCACTGGCCGCCGATAAACCACCGACGTAGGCGAGCAAGGCCAGCGGCTTGCTGTTGGCGGCGATGCCGATGCCGAGGGTGAAATATTCCGGGTCGGTGGTGGCGCCGAGCTTGAGGCCGGCCCACAAAATCAACGGCACCGCGAGGCTCATCAACAGCAGGAACAGCGGCAAGCCCCAGCTTGCACTGACCAATGAGCGCGGGTTGAGGTTTTCGGTAAAGGTCATGTGATACATGTGCGGCATCACGATCGCCGAGGCGAAGAACACCAGCAGCAGCGTGCGCCACGGGCCTTCCTGCAACGGCGTGTGCAGCGCGGCGAGGGCGGTCTGGTTTTGCAGCAGCCACAGCTCAAGTTGTTGCGGGCCGTCGAATACGCCGTATAGCGCGTAGAGGCCAACGCCGCCGAGGGCGATCAGTTTGATCACCGACTCGAAGGCAATCGCGAATACCAGGCCTTCGTGCTTTTCGCGTGTTGCGATATGTCGGGAGCCGAAGAAAATCGTGAAGAGAATGATCAGCGCACAAAACGCCAGCGCCACGCGGCTCTGGATCGGCTCGCCGGTGAGGATGCCGATGGAATCGGCCACCGCTTGAATCTGCAACGCTAGCAGCGGCAGCACGCCGATCAGCATGAAGATCGTGGTCAGTGCCCCGGCCCAGGTGCTGCGAAAGCGGAAGGCAAACAGATCCGCCAGCGACGACAGTTGATAGGTGCGGGTGATTTTCAGGATCGGATAAAGCAGCACCGGCGCCAGCAGAAATGCGCCGGATACCCCGAGGTAGCTCGACAGAAAGCCGTAGCCGTACTGATAGGCCAGGCCCACCGTGCCGTAGAACGCCCAGGCACTGGCGTAAACCCCCAGCGACAACGTGTAAGTCAGCGGATGGCGAATGATCGCCCGTGGAATCATTCCACGCTCACTGATCCAGGCCACGCCGAACAGTGCGGCCAGGTAGGCGGCGCTGATCAGCAGCATCTGGGTCAGGCTAAAGCTCATCGGCATCTTTTTGGCTCTGCAGGATGAAGGTATGTTTATTTAGGATGAGCGTATTGTTTTTTTTGAGTTTGATTGAGCGTGTAGATTTGTTTGTTCTATGTATGATT
>NZ_JBIWAL010000031.1:50672-65968 GCF_044760045.1 Pseudomonas sp. NPDC098747
TGGCGAAAACATATAGATCCCCACCACCAAAAGCAGGACCAAGCGATAGATGTACATCCCGGCCTCTCTTTTTTATGCGCGTGCCCGAAAACGTGCGGCGATGGTAACGGATGGCGGCGCGACTGCAAGTGTCGTCATAGCAGTTGCGCTTCGGGCAGGGTCAGTGTGCGCGGGATCTTGGCGGCATCCCAGTGGGCGCTGCCCCACTTCAGCAGTTCCTGCGGTGTGGCGTGTTCGAGTTCCGCGCCGGGATTTTGCCCCAGTGCGCGCAGGGCCCGTAGCAGCAGCGGCGTGGCTTGATCAGCCTCAAGCGGTGGCGAGCGGTAAGACTTGCCGAGTTTGTTGCCGTCCGGTTGGGTGATCAACGGCAGGTGCAGGTAGCGCGGCTGACGCAAGCCCAGCAGTTCTTGCAGGTAGAGCTGGCGCGGCGTGGATTCGAGCAGATCGGCGCCGCGCACGATATCGGTGATGCCTTGCCAGGCATCGTCGAGCACCACGGCCAGTTGGTAGGCATAGAGGCCATCGCGACGGCGAATCACAAAGTCGCCGACATCGCGGCCCAGATGCTGGCGATATTCGCCTTGCACCCGATCGATGAAGTGATATTCCAGCTCTGGCACGCGCAGGCGGATCGCCGCGTCTTGCTGGGCGTGGCCGGCATTACGGCACAACCCCGGATAAATCCCGTGATACGGCTCCAGTTGTTTGCGCGAGCAGGTGCAGGCGTAGGCCAGGCCATGATTGAACAGGCTGTTGAGCACTTGGGCATAAGCGTCGTGTCGATCGCTCTGGCGCACCATCTCGCCATCCCATTCAAAGCTGTAGCTTTCCAGGGCCTTGAGGATCGCCACCTGCGCGCCAGGTTCTTCGCGCGGCGGGTCGAGATCCTCCATGCGCACCAGCCAGCGTCCACCGACCGAGCGCGCGTCGAGATAGGAGGCGAGGGCAGCGACCAGCGAGCCGAAGTGCAGATGGCCACTGGGAGTGGGGGCGAAGCGGCCGATGTAGGCGGGAGGAGTTTTGGTCATGAGGGTGATAGTACGTTTTCAGAGCTTGCACACAACACTTGTGGGAGCGAGCTTGCTCGCGAAAGCGGTGTGTCATTCAGCATTAAAGTGTCTGATCTGGCGCCTTCGCGAGCAAGCTCGCTCCCACAGGGTATCCCGCAGGCAAAAGGCAGAAACAAAAACGGAGCGTTCGCACGCTCCGTTTTTCGTTCAGGTCGATATTACTTGCCGACCTGCTTTTCCTTGATTTCAGCCAGATTCTTACAGTCGACGCACATGTCGGCGGTAGGACGGGCTTCGAGGCGCTTGACGCCGATCTCGATGCCGCAGGATTCGCACCAGCCGTAATCTTCGTTCTGGATCAGATCAAGCGTCTTGTCGATCTTCTTGATCAGCTTGCGCTCACGATCGCGGGCGCGCAGCTCCAGGGCGAATTCTTCTTCCTGGCTGGCACGGTCTGCCGGGTCAGGGAAGTTGGCCGCTTCGTCTTTCATGTGGTCGACAGTACGGTCGACTTCCTGCATCAAGTCCTGTTTCCACTTGTTCAGGATCTTGGTGAAGTGGGCACGCATGGGAGCGCCCATGTACTCTTCGTCTTTGGCCTGAACATAAGGTTCGAAACCGCTGACGGTCGGATTAGCCTGTTGCTTTGCTTGGGTGGGCATGAAATGGACCGCCTCTACTCTTGTAATCCATTGCGCAGGATTGCTCCATCACCGACACCTGCCGGCCCTGCGGCTGCAAGCGGGCGAACTTACCAGATCAATTCGGCCCGCGCTACTCCCGGATGTCGAGGCTGCGGCCGACGGTGCCTGGAAATGTTTGCCAAGGCATGTCTGGCGGTGTTGAAGACCTGTTCAATCACTGATTTTAGTCAATCCTGGAGCGTACGTTCTTCTCGTTACAGTCCAGCGTTCTTGTGGCTGTGACCGCTACGGGTTCTCGCTCGTTCCGGCAGATGGGTAGAATCGTTTCTTTTCTCCCGTCGAAGGAAGGCCAATGGCTCAGCTCTACAGTGCGCGCAGTCGTGCGATCGAACCGTTCCATGTGATGGCGCTGCTGGCGCGGGCCAATGAATTGCAGGCTGCCGGCCACGACGTGATCCACCTGGAAATCGGCGAGCCGGACTTCACCACGGCCGAGCCGATCATCCAGGCGGGGCACGCGGCACTGACGGCGGGCAAGACGCGTTATACCGCAGCGCGCGGTATTCCTGAGTTGCGCGAAGCGATTTCCGGTTTTTATCAATCACGGTACGGCTTGAACATCGATCCGCGCCGCATCCTGATCACGCCGGGCGGCTCCGGTGCACTGTTGCTGGCCAGCGCTTTGCTGGTCGATCCCGGCAAACACTGGCTGTTGGCGGACCCGGGTTATCCGTGCAATCGGCATTTTTTGCGCTTGGTCGAAGGCGCGGCGCAGCTTGTTCCGGTAGGGCCGGAGGTGCGTTATCAACTGACCCCGGACCTGGTCGAGCGGCATTGGGATAACGACAGCGTCGGCGCTCTGGTCGCCTCGCCCGCCAACCCGACCGGCACGATTCTGACCCGCGCTGAGCTCGCCGGGTTATCCACAGCCATCAAGGCGCGGCACGGGCATCTGGTGGTGGATGAGATCTATCACGGACTGACTTACGGCACCGATGCAGCCAGCGTTCTGGAAGTTGATGACAGCGCTTTTGTGCTCAACAGTTTCTCCAAATATTTCGGCATGACCGGTTGGCGTCTCGGCTGGTTGGTCGCACCGGATGCGGCGGTCAGTGAGTTGGAAAAACTCGCACAGAACCTCTACATCAGCGCGCCGAGCATGGCCCAATACGCGGCGCTGGCCTGTTTTGAGCCGCAAACCATCGCGATTCTTGAAGAGCGCCGCGCCGAATTTGGCCGTCGTCGAGATTTCCTGCTGCCAGCGTTGCGCGAACTGGGTTTCAACATTGCCGTGGAACCGGAAGGTGCGTTCTACCTCTATGCAGATATCAGCAAGTTCGGCGGCGATGCCTTCGCGTTTTGCCGCCATTTCCTCGAAACCGAGCATGTTGCATTTACCCCGGGGCTCGACTTTGGCCGTTATCAAGCCAGTCACCATGTGCGTTTTGCCTACACGCAAAACCTCCCTCGCTTGCAGGAAGCCGTGGAGCGGATTGCGCGTGGCTTGAAGAGCTGGCAAGGCTGATGCGTTTTCATCCTCCTCTGGAAGAGGCGCGGCTGATCCGTCGATACAAGCGTTTTCTCACCGATATCGAGACCGTTAGCGGCGAGTTGCTGACCATTCATTGCCCGAACACCGGTTCGATGCTCAATTGTCAGGTCGAGGGCGGGCAGGTCTGGTTTAGCCGTTCAAATGACCCGAAACGCAAACTGCCCGGCACTTGGGAGATCGGTGAAACCCCGCAAGGACGCTTGTTCTGCGTGAACACCGGGCGGGCCAATGGGCTGGTTGAAGAGGCGTTGCTCGCCGGCGTCATCACTGAACTGAACGGCTTTACCGCGTTAAAGCGCGAAGTAGCTTACGGACAGGAAAAAAGCCGCATTGATTTTCGCCTCGAATACCCGAGCGGCCCGGCTTATGTCGAAGTGAAAAGCGTCACGTTGGGCTTCGACGGCACCAATGTCGCAGCGTTTCCCGATGCCGTGACCCAGCGCGGCGCCAAGCATTTGCGTGAGCTGGCGCATCTGGCCCGCGACGGCATTCGTGCGGTGCAGCTGTATTGCGTGAACCTCAGCGGGATTGAAGCGGTGCGTCCGGCCGAGGAGATCGACTCGGCCTACGCCGAGGCTTTGCTTGAGGCGGTCGCTTGCGGTGTCGAGGTTTTGGCTTACGGCGTTAGATTGAGCCATGAAGAAATGGTGATCGACCGCCGCCTCGACGTGCGGCTCAACGGCTAAACATCTATCCACAAGCCCTGCGCATTTTCGCGGCAAGGTATGGCCGTCAGCGATTGCCCGGCGCAGGGCCCGGAAACGCATTCACCGTCCTCAATCAAAAACAGTGCGCCGTGGGTGGCGCACTGGATCAGGCTGTTGCTCGGGTCGAGAAATTGATCGGGATGCCATTCCAGCCCTACACCCCGGTGGGGGCAGCGATTCAGATAGACATACGCCCGACCGTCGCGACGCACGGCAAACAGTTTTTGCCCATCGACATCAAAACCGCGACTGCCGGCCTCGGCCAGATCGGCGCCGGCGCAGAGAAACTTCATGGCTATCCTCTAGTGTCGTGTCGGGATATGTCCGAGCTTGACGTTTAAATGCAAACAATTATCAAATGGCGGCCTTCACCCGATGGCGCCGGCCAGATGCCGAGGATACTTGGCCTGACATCCTGACGCCCGGGAAAACCTTGTTCAAGGAAGCTGTGTATGCGCCTGAGTACCCGCGTTGCTGTGCTGTGTGTCGGGCTTTTCGTCAGTCACCAGGCTGCAGCGGCTGATTTGCCGCAACGTTGGGTCAGTGCCGGCGGTGCGTTGTCGGAGTGGGTCAGTGCGCTGGGTGGCGAGTCGAAACTGGTTGGCGTCGATACCACCAGCCAGCATCCGCAATCGTTGAAGGCTCTGCCGAGTATCGGCTATCAGCGCAGTCTGTCTGCGGAAGGCATCCTGAGTCTGCGTCCTGACATCCTGATCGGTACCGAGGAAATGGGCCCGCCGCCAGTGCTGGCGCAGGTGAAAGCGGCCAAGGTTCAGGTGGAGTTGTTCTCGGCTCAGCCGGATCTGCCGACACTGGAGAAAAACGTCACCCATCTGGGCCAGTTGCTCGGCGCGGAAAAACAGGCCACGCAACTGCTGCAAAGTTATCAACAGCAACTCGACGCGCAAAAAGCGCGGGTGACTGACGCGCAATCCAGACAAAAGGCGCCGGGCGTGCTGCTATTGCTGGGACATGCCGGTGGCAAGCCGTTGATCGCCGGCCAAGACACCGCCGCCGACTGGCTGCTGCAACAGGCCGGCGGGCGTAACCTGGCGACTCACACCGGGTACAAGCCGTTTTCTGTGGAATCCCTCGCCAGCCTCGATCCTGAAGTGCTGGTGTTCTCCGACCGTGCGTTGACGGGCGAGGTGGCCAAGGCTGCGTTGTTCAAGGAAAACCCGATTCTCAACTCCAGCCGCGCAGCCAAGACCGGGCGGGTACTGGAGCTCGATCCAACCTTGTTGGTCGGCGGGCTCGGACCACGTTTGCCGGCGGCGTTGAAAGCCCTGACTGACGGTTTCTACCCGGCCAAGAGCGGCCAATGACCACATTGGTAAAACCCCGTGGCCTGTTCATCGGCCTGACACTTCTGTGTTTGTTGGCGATCTGGTTGTCGCTGGCATTGGGGCCGGTCAGCCTGCCACTGTTCGATACGCTGCGCGCGGCGTTGCGCATGATTGGCGTACCGCTGGCGCCTGATGGTCTGGAGCAGGCTGAGTTGATTCTCGGGCAGATTCGGCTGCCGCGAACCTTGCTCGGGCTGGCGGTCGGCGGCGTGCTGGCGTTGTCGGGTGTGGCGATGCAAGGGTTGTTTCGCAACCCTTTGGCAGATCCGGGACTGGTCGGCGTTTCCAGTGGTGCGGCGCTGGGGGCGGCGATTGCGATTGTCGGTGGTTCGTTTTTTGGCGGCTTGCCGGAATGGTTCGGGCCTTATCTCTTATCGGCGTGTGCGTTTCTTGGTGGGCTCGGTGTTACGGCGCTGGTGTATCGGCTCGGTCGGCGCAATGGGCAAACCAATGTTGCGACCATGTTGCTGGCGGGCATTGCCCTAACGGCATTGGCTGGTTCGGCGGTTGGCCTGTTCACTTATCTGGCGGACGACGCGACCTTGCGTACGCTGACGTTCTGGAACCTCGGCAGCCTCAATGGCGCCAGTTATGCGCGGCTGTGGCCATTGTTGATCATTAGCGCCGGTGTGGCGTTATGGCTACCGCGTCGGGCGAAAGCACTGAATGCCTTGTTGCTGGGGGAATCCGAGGCCGGGCATTTGGGCATTGATGTTGAACGGCTCAAGCGCGAACTGGTGTTCTGTACGGCGCTAGGGGTCGGGGCTGCGGTGGCGGCAGCGGGCATGATCGGTTTTGTCGGGCTGGTGGTGCCGCATTTGATGCGTTTGCTGGCAGGCCCTGATCACCGGGTGTTGCTGCCAGCCTCGGTGTTGGCCGGGGCAAGTCTTTTGCTGCTGGCGGATCTGGTGGCGCGACTGGCCTTGGCACCAGCGGAATTGCCAATCGGTATCGTCACGGCGTTTATCGGTGCGCCGTTCTTTCTTTATCTGCTGCTGCGAGGGCGTGCCTGATGTTGCGTGCGCACAATCTGCACATCCACCGTGGCCGCAAACCCGTGCTCAGCGGTATTACCCTTCAGTTGGAACCGGGCGAGGTACTCGGTGTGCTCGGTCCTAATGGCGCCGGGAAAAGCACTTTGCTCGGTGCTTTGTGCGGTGAGTTGACGCCCAGTGAAGGAGAAGTCTTGCTCGACACGCAAGTGTTGAGTCACTGGACGGGCATCCAGCGCGCGCAACGCCTGGCGGTGTTACCGCAGGTGTCTACGCTGGACTTTGCCTTTCGCGTTGAAGACGTGGTCGGTATGGGGCGATTGCCTTATCAAAGTGGCCGGGTGCGCGATGACGAGATTGTCGCCGCGGCACTGGCGGCCGCAGACGCCGGGCATTTGAGCGGTCGCAGTTATCTGGCGTTGTCCGGTGGCGAGCGTCAGCGCGTGCATCTGGCGCGGGTGCTCGCGCAACTCTGGCCGGGGCAGGCCGGGCAAACGCTGTTGCTGGATGAGCCGACCTCAATGCTCGATCCGCTTCATCAACACACAACGTTGCAAGCGGTGCGCGAGTTTGCCAATCGCGGCGCAGCAGTGCTGGTGATCCTGCATGATCTGAATCTGGCGGCGCGTTACTGTGATCGTGTTTTGCTGCTTGAAGGCGGGCGACCGGTTGCATTGGGTACGCCGCAACAAGTCTTGCAGCCGGATACGCTGAAAGCCGTATTCGGTCTTGAAGTATTGGTGCAGCCGCACCCGGAGCGTGGGCATCCGCTGATCATCGCCCGCTGACTTTCTCAACGAGGTGATTGCATGCGTGGGATGTGGCTGTTGGCGGCGATGAAGAGATGCGTAAACAGTTCGGCAAATGACTTTTCCACAGGCAAAAAAAGACCCGGTAAAAACCGGGTCAAATAACCGTGATTAGCCTGATGAGGAGATAATCTGAGAGTCCGAACCAAGGGCTTTTCAGAATATCGACCGATCTCGCGACCAGTTGTGATAATCATAGCGATTCTCATTACGGAGTCAACCGCTGATTCTGCATTTATTTGATTTAGTCTCGGTAATGGCCGGAATGCCCCGTAAATAAAGGGCTCGGCGCTATCCCGTTTTTGCAGTCAGATGAGTGATCTGTTTGTTCAGTTGGCCAATGCGCCGCGCCATGCTCTCGATCAGGCTGTGGGCGATCTTCGGATTGCTGCGAGTCATGCTCAAAAATTGATCGCCCGGAATCAACATCACCGTGCTCGGTTCACGGGTCACCACCGTGGCATTGCGCGGCTCCCCGGTGAACAGCGCCATGGCGCCAAAAATCTCGTCCTTGGGTACGTCGCCGACCTTGTGTCCATCGACAAAGGCTTCGGCATGCCCGTCGATGATCACGAACACGTGATCGGCGGCGTCGCCCTGGTGAATCAGGGTTTCCCCGGCCTCAACCCGTTTGAAACCGTTGGTACTGCGAAACTCCCGTGGTTTCAGTTCGGCCACGGCGTGGGCGAGGAGGGCCATTTGTCCCAGCAGGTACTCGAGAAATTGCTCCGCCCGGCTGGCGTCCGCAAATAAATGCTGGAAAAAATCATGGCGCCGATAAGGCAGCAAGCGTAACGCCCCGTCACTGCGCAAACGGCAATCGGCCCATTCGGCACCCTGCTGGAGGCCGATCAAGTCGCCTTCCTGCCAATAGAACAAGGCGCGCGCACCGACATAACCGTTGATCACCCCTTCAGCCAGCAGAAACACATGATCGCCGGGCAACTGCGCCGACAGGTCATCAGTCGCTTCCAGCTCAAGCGCCGGCCCGCACGACAAAAGGCCTTCCAGCCACTGTGCAGGCAGATTCTGCAAACGGTTGATCAATGCGTCGGCCAATGCCGATTGTTCCCCAAGCAGGTACATGGCATTCAGCGCCCGTTCAATTCTTGTGACGCGTGGAAATGGCTTCGAGTTGCTTGTTCAGGGCGTCCTTGCGTTCGGCGGGAATGTCGTTCCAGTGCACATCCATCAGCGCGCCCTCGATCGCATACAGCAACACCTTTGATGCGCGAAACCCGCGGGTACGCACGGCCCGGTAGGCGTCCACCGCGCCCAGGCGACGCAAGTCCGAGGCGCTGTGGATGCCCACGGCATGCAGCCATTGCGCCGACGTCTTGCCAAGATTCTTCAGGTGTTGCAGTTCATCATTCATCAAGCCTCCTTGCGACGGCCGAATGGTGCGTGGGCGAGCTTCTCAGGAGTGTAGCCATCAGTAGGAAAAGCGTGGTTGTTTGGTGGGATTCAACGCAAACGCTTCTAAGAAAGGAGATGTTTGAAGGTTTTGAAAGGTCTGCGGGCGCAGAAGAGAGGGGGGGGGACGCACAACGAATGTGGGAGCGAGCTTGCTCGCGAAAGCGGTTCAACTTCCACATTGATTGTGACTGGGACAACGGCTTCGCGAGCAAGCTCGCTCCCACAGGGGCGGACTACGAATATCAGCGAGTGCGATAACGCAGGCGTGTGCCGAAGTTCATCGACATCAGAATCTCGTCAGCGCTCAGTTCCGGCGGGAAGTACGCCCCGGAGATCTGCGCGTGGGCCAGGCTTGCGCCTTCAAGCGACGCGTTGCGGAAATCAATGCCACGCAAATCGGCAGAACGAAAGTACGCGTCCCGGAAATCCACGCCATCGGCGTTCAGTTCGCGCAAGTCGAGGCCACGGAAGTCGCCACCGACCATGTCGATCGGGCCGTCCTGTGGACGTTCCTTGTTAAAACCTGTGATGTCGTCTTTGTGCAGCAAGGCATACAGCGGGGTGTCGAGAAGTTTCGGCTGGCTCATGTCACATCACCTGTTGGTTTTATGACGCCAGTATAGTGCCACTATTTAGCGGCCGTGAAGCAAGCGAGGGCTGCACGGCCGAAATAGTTTCTTACAAGCCAGGCAGGCGTTGACGGATCTGCGCGACCACGGTGTCCAGCGTCCCGGATTCATTGGTCTGCACGCGTTTGCTGCGCAGTATTTCTTCCGGCGTCAGCGCTTCGCGGTTGGCCTGTTGCGCTTCGATCACAGCCAATGTGGCATCGGACGGATCCTGTTTATCGGCCTGACGAGTCGCCAGCCAGCTCTCGATTACCGCTTGTGGCGCGTTGCAGTCGAGGATCAGGAACGGTGTGCCAGTGGCTTCGGCGATCTTCGCTGCGCTGTCGCGTTGCTCACGCTTGAGGTAAGTCGCATCGATGACCACCGGGAAACCGGCGTGCAGGATGACTTCAGCGATTTCATGCAGGCGCGAGTAAGTCTTGGCGCTGGCGTCGGCACTATAAATGCCGGCCTGTACATCATTGGCGACGGTTTGCTCACCGAGCAGGCGCTTGCGTTCAACGTCGGAACGCAGACGAATCGCGCCCAGTGCTTCGACCAGGCGCATGGCCACGTGGCTCTTGCCGACAGCGGAAACACCATGAGTGATCGCCATGAAGCGCGAAGGAATGGTGCTGTAGCTTTCCGCCAGGTTGGCGTAGTTGCGGTACTGGCGCAGGGTCGTGGCGCGCTGCACCGGAGTCGCGTCCGCTGGCATGCTGAACAGTGCCACTTTTGCGCGAACCAGTGCGCGGTAGGCTTTATAGAAGTTCAGCACTTCCAGGCCTTGATAGTCGCCGGTCAGTTCCAGGTATTGGCTGATGAAGCGGCGGGCCAGCGACTTCAGGCCGCGGTCTTCCAGGTCCATCGCGAGGAAGCCGGTATCGGCGTAGACGTCGGTGAAGCGGAACGGCTCGTTGAATTCGATGCAGTCGAAGATCACCACTTTGCCGTCGATGACGGTAGCGTTGCCCAAGTGGATGTCACCGTGACATTCGCGGGTGAAACCTTCGGCCTTGCGCAGGGCCAGCAGAGGCTTGAGGCGTTCGAAGCTGCTTTCGGCCCAGGCTTGCAGAGCGTCGAGTTGCAGCAGGTCGTTCTTGTCGCTGAGGAACGGCAGGATTTGTTCGAAGTTTTGGCGAACCGGCGCCATCACGCTGTCCGGGGTGCCAGCGTCGTGCTCGGCCGGGACTTTCGGTGCGGTGAGGTGGAAGTGAGCGATCTGCTGCGCCATCTCATCTATATGCTGGGTGGTCAACTCGCCGTTGGCTTGCAAGGTGCTGAGCAAACCGGTCTGCGGGAACTGGCGCATTTTCAACACATATTCGATCGCCGGGCCGTCGCCGCCCAGTTGCGGGGCGTCGACGCTGCCGGTCACCGGCAACACTTCCAGATACAAATCCTCGGTCAAACGCTGGTTCAGACGTAGCTCTTCAGCGCAAAAGTGTTCGCGCTGTTCGAGGCCAGTGAAGTCGAGGAAGCCGAAATTTACCGGCTTCTTCACTTTATAAGCAAAGGGGCCGGTGAGGATCACCCACGAAATATGGGTTTCGATGACCTGGAACCCTTCGACGGGGTGCGGATACAGGGCCGGGTTTTGCAGGGCAGCGATCAGTGACTGGCTCACGGGCGATCCTT
Organism: Pseudomonas sp. NPDC098747; assembly: GCF_044760045.1. NCBI lineage: Bacteria > Pseudomonadati > Pseudomonadota > Gammaproteobacteria > Pseudomonadales > Pseudomonadaceae > Pseudomonas > Pseudomonas sp. NPDC098747. The sequence goes on from NZ_JBIWAL010000031.1 coordinate 61,395, forward strand.
CAGAGACTGGGGGAAATTCGAGGTTGCCATTATGGCCGCTCGCCCGCCTGACGCAAACCTCGGAGCGCGCCTGTTGAGTATGAATAAAGTGCGTATAATCCGCCGCCATGACTCGAACTCGATCTCCCCGTACCAAGAAAAAACCACCTTCCAAGGGCCTGCGCCCATGGATGGGTTGGGCCATTAAACTCAGTCTGGTCGGCCTTGTGGTGCTGGCCGGCTTCGCCGTTTACCTCGATGCCGTGGTGCAGGAGAAGTTCTCCGGCAAGCGCTGGACCATCCCGGCCAAGGTATACGCGCGCCCGCTTGAGCTGTTCGTCGGACAAAAGCTCAGCAAGGACGATTTCCTCACCGAACTCGACGCGCTGGGCTATCGCCGCGAAGCCGTGAGCAATGGCCCTGGCGCCGCCGCCGTTGCCGGTAACACCGTCGACCTGAATACCCGGGGCTTCCAGTTCTATGAAGGCCTTGAGAAGGCGCAACCCGTGCGCGTGCGCTTCTCGGGCGATTACGTGGCCGAATTGTCGGCGACCAATGGTTCGAAACTGTCCGTGGTACGTCTGGAGCCGGTGCTGATCGGCGGGATTTATCCGAAGAACCTCGAAGACCGCATCCTGATCAAACTGGATCAGGTGCCGCCATATCTGCTGGAAACCCTGGTCGCCGTCGAAGACCGCGATTTCTACAGCCACTGGGGCGTGTCGCCGAAGTCGATTGCCCGTGCCATTTGGGTCAACACCTCTGGCGGCAAGATGACTCAGGGCGGCAGTACGCTGACCCAGCAGTTGGTGAAGAACTTCTACCTGACCAACGAACGCAGCCTGAGCCGCAAGCTCACTGAAGCAATGATGGCGATGTTGCTGGAACTGCATTACGACAAGAAGGAAATCCTTGAGGCGTATCTCAACGAAGTCTTTGTCGGTCAGGACGGTCAGCGCGCCGTTCACGGTTTTGGTCTGGCCAGTCAGTTCTTCTTCGGTCAGCCATTGTCCGAGCTGAAACTGCATCAGGTCGCGATGCTGGTCGGCATGGTCAAAGGCCCGTCCTATTACAACCCGCGTCGCAATCCAGAGCGTGCGCTGGAACGTCGCAATCTGGTGCTCGACGTGCTTGAGCAGCAAGGCGTCGCGACTGCCGAGCAAGTGGCCGCCGCGAAGAATATGCCGCTGGGTGTCACCACTCGCGGCAAACTGGCCGACAGCTCCTTCCCGGGCTTTATCGATCTGGTCAAACGTCAACTGCGCGAAGACTATCGCGACGAAGACTTGACTGAAGAAGGCCTGCGGATCTTTACCAGTTTTGACCCGATCTTGCAGATGAAGGCCGAGGCGTCGGTCAACGACACCTTCAAGCGTCTGTCCGGTCGCAAGGGTTCCGATGAAGTGGAAGCGGCGATGGTCGTGACCAATCCGGAGACCGGCGAAGTCCAGGCCATGATCGGCAGCCGTCAGGCCAGTTATGCCGGTTTCAACCGGGCACTGGATGCCGTGCGGCCGATCGGTTCGTTGATCAAGCCTGCGGTGTACCTGACTGCACTGGAGAAACCGAGCCAGTACACACTGACCAGTTGGCTGTCGGACGATCCTTTGTCGGTCAAAGGCGCGAACGGTCAGGTCTGGAAGCCGCAGAATTACGATCGTCGTTCCCACGGCACCGTATTCCTGTATCAAGGGCTGGCGCACTCCTACAACTTGTCGACCTCGCGCCTGGGCCTGGAAGTGGGTGTGCCGAACGTGCTCAAGACGGTGGCCCGTCTGGGCGTGACCCGTGAGTTTCCGGCGTTCCCGTCGATGTTGCTCGGCGCTGGCGCGATGACGCCGATGGAAGTCGCGACCATGTACCAGACGCTCGCCAACGGTGGTTTCAATACGCCGATGCGCGGGATTCGCAGCGTACTGACTGCCGAAGGCGAGCCGCTCAAGCGCTATCCGTTCCAGATCGAGCAGCGTTTCGATCCGGCTTCGATTTATCTGATTCAAAACGCCATGCAGCGCGTGATGCGCGAGGGTACCGGCAGTTCGGTCTACAACGTGTTGCCCAAAACCCTGACGCTGGCCGGCAAGACCGGTACCAGTAACGATTCGCGCGACAGCTGGTTCGCAGGTTTCAGTCAGGACTTGCTGGCAGTGGTCTGGCTGGGGCGTGATGACAACGGCAAGACGCCGTTCACCGGCGCGACCGGTGCGTTGCAGGTCTGGTCCAGTTTCATGCGCAAAGCCGATCCGCTGCCGCTGGACATGCCGCAGCCGGACAACGTCGTGCAGGCATGGGTTGATTCGCGTACCGGGCAAGGTTCTGACGCCAACTGCCCGGGTGCGGTGCAGATGCCGTATATTCGCGGCAGCGAACCACCACCCGGCGCTGCGTGTGCAAGCGAGACGCCTGCATCCGGCGAGTCGGTGATGGATTGGGTCAAGGGCTGGATGAATTAAGCAAAGAGGGTTTCAAGTGAACAAGTGGTTGATTCCAGCGGTGACCGCCGTGGCTTTGCTCAGCGGCTGCTCTACCGTTCAGCGTGGTTCGATCCCTGTAGTGGATTCGAGCACAGCCGTGTCCAACAGCGAACGCATTTCCGCCAATGGCGGTTTCCGTCAGACGACGGTCAAGCGTCCTGTGCAGGGCCAGCCTCAAGCCATCCCGCAAGGTGATACCGGCGTCGTAGTGATGGTGCCGGGCGGTGGCGCGACAACGTCGGCACCGATCAGCAGTTCGCCAATCGTGCCGGGCCCGGCATCCGACGGTATTACGTCGGGGCCGTATAACCCGGCGCCAGTCGAGTCGGCGCCGATCAACTCCGGCAGCTACAGCATGCCGTCGACGCCAAGCGGCATTCCTTCGGCCAGCAGTGGCGGTGGTTTGTCGGCGGACGAGCAACTGGACGGTCCGGTGCTCGCCTTGCTGACGACTGCTCAACAGCAACAGGCCGGTGGCGACCTTAATGGTGCGTCGTCGAGCCTTGAGCGCGCGCAACGTGTCGCCCCGCGTGAGCCGCAAGTGCTCTATCGTCTGGCGCAGGTGCGCATGGCTCAAGGTGATGCGCCGCAAGCGGAGCAGTTCGCTCGCCGTGCGCTGACCATGGCCAGCGGCCGTCCGGACTTGCAGGCCAACCTGTGGGAAATCATCGCTCAGTCCCGTGAGAAACAAGGTGATTCCGCCGGCGCTGCTCAAGCCCGACAGAAGGCCAAGGTAACGCTGTGATGGATGCGCGCTTCCCGAAAATCGCCGATCAGTTATTGCTGATCGAGCGTGAGCTGCGTACGCAGGGTTGGTGGGATGAGGTTTCACCGTCGGCCGAGGCCTTGAGCAGTGTCGAGCCGTTTTCGGTCGACACGCTCGATTTCGAGCAGTGGCTGCAATGGATCTTCCTGCCCCGCATGAAGATGATCCTTGAACAGGATCTGCCGCTGCCGAATGCTTCGGGCATTCAGGAAATGGCGGAAATGGTCTTCGCCCAGCGCAATCTACAGGGCAAGGATCGACAGTTGCAGGTGCTGCTCAAAGAGTTTGACCTGCTGATCACCGCTTCTCGCTAAATCGGAAACTGCCAGGTTTTACTGGCAGTTCTCCGCAATCTGTTTCTGCGCTTCGACGATGCGCTCCTGTCGCTGTGCATCGCTAAGCCGTCGCAATTCTCCCCCCACGTCCTCTCGCAAACGCGGATTGTTCTGCAATTGCGCAAGATTCGTCCGTGCCTGCTGACAAAATACCTTGAGCTGCGCTTGTTGGTCATCGACCTGTTTCTTGACCTTGTCGTCGATGGCTTTCTGATCACCGAGCACCCCGCTGCCCGGCATTGCTGCAGGTTTTGCCGGAGCCGAGGAGGGCGTCTGCACGGTGGTGGACGGTTGGCCCTGCGGAGGTTGCGCATCGAAGTGCGTAACACCTTGGGCATCGACCCATTTGTAAATCTGAGCGGCCGTGCACCATGGGCTGAGGCCGATCAGCAGGGTTAACAGAAGCGTTCGCATGCTGATTCCTTGGCAAAATTGCGCAATTGACACTAACAGAGTAGCTGTTTTCAGGTTTTTTCTTGCGTTCTCATGTGCTTACCCACAATTAACTACATAGACGACTTGACTTGGAGAGGGCGAAACAGAAGAATCCAAAGTCCGCTGTAGAGGGACTGCCAGAAGCAGACCCACTCGGTAGATCATGAGGCGCACATCCGCGCCGACCTGTTACACCCGCAACGCGTTACCTCGCGCTGGGTGGGAAAGGCCCGCAACACTTGGGACGATCCCAATACTTGCTCAGTCAGTGCTGACGTAGTCGGCGACCACCGTCGCTCATGCTCTGCCGAGAAGTAAACCTATTAAGACCCGTCCCATTTTTCGTGGGCGGTATTCTGGCGTTTTAGAGGTGAACAACGTGGAGCTTTTATCTGGCGGTGAGATGCTCGTCCGCTTCTTGCGTGACGAAGGCGTCAAATATATCTACGGGTACCCGGGTGGTGCTCTTCTGCATGTTTACGATGCCTTGTTCAAAGAACCGGAAGTGACTCACATCCTGGTTCGCCACGAGCAAGCGGCAACCCATATGGCTTACGGCTACGCCCGTGCCACCGGTAAAGCCGG